>NZ_JACADT010000571.1:0-3677 GCF_013421635.1 Streptomyces sp. UH6
GGAACGCAGCAGGTCCGAGCGGGTCACGGCACCGGCGCCCGCGGCAAAGGCGTCGGCCCCGGTCGCCGCGGGCGCGTCGGGTCCGGTCACCGGCGGCGCCTGCGCCGCCCCGCCGGCACCGGCCCCGGAACCCGTACCGGCCCCGGCGCCGGCACCCGCTCCGGCCTCCGTGGAACCAACCGTCGTGGACTCGACCGTCGTGGACTCGACCGTCATGGGGTCGTCCTTCCTCATATCGCCTCTCCGAGCGCGGCGATCACATCGGCCCTGCGCGGCACGCCCGCGGCCCGGCGCACCACGCGGCGGTCCGCGTCGAGCACCAGCGTGGTCGGGGTGGACTCGATCTCCAGCGCGCGCACCAGCGCCAGATGGGCCTCCGCGTCGACCTCCACGTGCGCCACGCCGGGGACCATCGCGGCCACCTCGGACAGAACGCGCCGTGTCGCGCGGCAGGGGGCGCAGAACGCGGTGGAGAACTGCAGCAGGGTGGCCCGTTCGCCCGGGCGGCCGCCGAGTACGGCTGTGTCGACCCGCGGTCCGCCGTCGTGCCCGCTCACCCGTGCTCCTCCGTTCCGCCGCCGCCGCGGCGCTCCCATCATCACCTGCCGGATACCGTCAGCGGTGGGCGGGGGGTGAAGATTCCCCGGTCAGGGGCCATATGGGGGACGTGACGAGGATCTCTCCGGGACCAGGCACTTCATCTGGTCCTTTGCCCGTTCTTGGGGCACGATCTGTACGCGACCGTAACCTACGGCCGCGTAGGTTGGAGCGGCCGGAGCTGGTAATCCCTTGCCTGGCGGCCACACACACCAGAAGGGAGCTCGTCCCGCCCATGGCAGAGCTTGTCTACCGTCCCGTCATCGGTCTCGCCTTGTCGTTGTTCAAGGCCTGGGACCTGAAGATCGACCTGCAGGGAACGGAGAACATACCTCGGGCGGGCGGCGCGGTGCTGGCCAGCAACCACATCAGCTACCTGGACTTCATCTTCGACGGCTACGCGGCCCGTCCGCGCAAGCGGCTGGTGCGGTTCATGGCCAAGGACTCGGTCTTCCGCCACAGGATCTCCGGCCCGCTGATGCGCGGCATGCGGCACATCCCGGTGGACCGCCGCAAGGGCGACGCGGCCTACGCGCACGCACTGGACTCGCTGCGCTCCGGTGAGGTGGTGGGCATCTTCCCCGAGGCGACGATCTCCCAGTCGTTCTGCCTGAAGGAGTTCAAGAAGGGCGCGGCGCGCCTGGCGCAGGAGTCCGGCGTCCCGCTGGTCCCGATGGCGCTGTGGGGCACCCAGCGCCTGTGGACCAAGGGCCGCAAGCGCGACTTCAGCCGCAGCCACACACCGGTGACCATCCGGGTGGGCGAGCCGATCGACACCTCGAAGGGCACCGCCGAGGAGCTCACGGCCCGCCTGCGGGACCGCGTCCAAGTCCTTCTCGAGGCCGCCCAGCGCGAGTACCCGGACAAGCCCTCCGGCCCCGAGGACTCCTGGTGGCTCCCCGCGCACCTGGGGGGCACCGCCCCCACCGTCGAAGAGGTCGCCCGCCGCGAGCAGCACTGAGGGCCGGTCCCCGCGCGGGCGCTCCCCCTCACCTCACGTCGCGGCGCGTGCCGGTCACAGCTCCCCCGGCAGCGTCCGCCACAGCTCGGCCCGGTCCCGCGCGCCGCGCAGCGCCGCCAGCACCGCGGGGTGGGGCTCCGCGTGGAGTTCCGGATGGTCCCGCTCGCCCCGTGAGGCGTCCACCGGGAACGCCAGCCTCTCCCCCGTCAGGGAGAACCGGGCGTCGACCCCCGGCTTGTTGCCCCGGGGGTCCTGCCGGTGCCAGGCGCCGTGGAAGCGGACGGCGACCAGGCCGTGGATCACGAAGCCGCCCCGGTCGTCGCCGAGCCGCTGGTAGCAGAGCGCCGTGGGGATGTCCTCGGCCCGCAGCAGCGCGGCCAGCGCGTGCGCCTTCGCGTAGCAGATGCCGGTGCGCAGCCCGATCACGTCGGAGGCGCGCCAGGTGACCCGCGGGTCGTCCACGTCATGGGAGTGGGGGATGGCGTCGCGCACGAATTCGAAGGCGGCGCGCGCATAGTCATACGAGTCGCTGGCCGTCGAGGCCAGGCGTGCGGCGGTCCCACGGACCAGCGGGTGCTCATGATCTATCACGTCGGACGCGGCCAGATATGCGGACAGGTCCGGCGTCTGCTGGATGGTCTCCATGCGCCATGATCATAGGAAGGCGACCGTCCGGGGTCAATAGATTTCCGAACGGTCGCATACCTATGCATATTTTAGCGGGACGCCATCTCCTCCTTGACGGCGGCGACGAAGGCGTCGACGTCCTCCTCCGCGGTGTCGTAGGCGCACATCCAGCGCACGTCACCTGCGGCCTCGTCCCAGAAGTAGAAGCGGAAGCGCTTCTGCAGCCGCTCGGTCACGGCGTGCGGCAGACGGGCGAAGACCGCGTTCGACTGCACCGGGTGGAGGATCTCCACGCCGTCCACGCCCCGGACCCCCTCGGCCAGACGCCGCGCCATCTCGTTGGCGTGACGGGCGTTGCGCAGCCACAGGTCCTTGGCGAGCAGCGCCTCCAGCTGCACCGAGACGAACCGCATCTTCGAGGCCAGTTGCATGGAGGTCTTGCGCAGGTGCTTCATCCGGCGCACCCGCTCCTGGTCGATCACCACCACGGCCTCGCCGTACATGGCGCCGTTCTTGGTGCCGCCCAGCGAGAGCAGGTCGACGCCGGCCGCGTTGGTGAAGGCCCGCATCGGCACGTCCAGGGAGGCGGCCGCGTTGCCGAGCCGGGAGCCGTCGAGGTGGACCGTCATGCCGTGCGCGTGGGCGTGGTCGCAGACGGCGCGTATCTCGTCCGGCGTGTAGACGGTGCCGAGTTCGGTCGACTGGGTGATCGAGACGACCTGCGGCATCGCCCGGTGCTCGTCGTCGAAGCCGAACGCCTGGCGGTCGATCAGCTCGGGGGTGAGCTTGCCGTCGGGCGTCGGCACGGTGAGCAGCTTGATGCCGGCCACCTGCTCCGGCGCGCCGCCCTCGTCGGTGTTGATGTGGGCGCTCTCCGCGCAGATCACCGCGCCCCAGCGGTCGGTGACCGCCTGGAGGGCCACCACGTTGGCGCCCGTGCCGTTGAAGACGGGGTAGGCCTCCGCGGTGGCGCCGAAGTGGCCGCGCACGACCTGCTGGAGGTGTTCCGTGTAGACGTCCTCGCCGTACGCGACCTGGTGCCCGCCGTTGGCCAGGGCCAGGGCGGCGAGCACCTCGGGGTGGACCCCCGCGTAGTTGTCGCTGGCGAAGCCGCGGACCGACGGGTCGTGACGACGGCGCGCGTCGGTCTTCGGAGGGTTCACGGCTTCTCGGTCAGCCACAGACGGTTTCCGTTCACTTCACTGGCGGGCGTCCCCCAGACTCCGGCGATGGCCTGGGCCAGGTCCTTGACGTCGGTGAAGCCCGCGAACTTCGCGTTCGGGCGCTCGGCGCGCATGGCGTCGTGCACCAGTGCCTTGACCACCAGGATCGCAGCCGCCGCGGCCGGGCCCTCCTCGCCCCCCTCCTTGCGGAAGGCGTCCGCGAGGGCCAGCGTCCACGCCTCGGCGGCGGCCTTGGCGGCGCCGTAGGCGGCGTTGCCCGCGGTGGGCTTCGCCGCGCCGGCGGCGCTGACCAGGACGAACCGGCCGCG
>NZ_JACADT010000572.1:0-3666 GCF_013421635.1 Streptomyces sp. UH6
GGGCCGAGGGCGGTCGCGGCGCGGTCGAGGACCTCCTCGAGCGCGGGGGCGAAGGTCGTGGCCTCCAGCTCCAGCAGCCGGGCGTGCGCGGTGTCACCGCCGTGGCCGTGGTGGTGGCCGTGAGCGTGGCCGTGCTCGTCGTGCCGGGTGCCGCCTTCCGGGTGAGCATGGTGGTGGCCGGGGCCAGGACGGTGACTGGGAGCGGGGTGGTGCGTCATGTCTCCCACCGTAAGGCGGCCCCTGCCCCTGAGGCATACACTCTTGCCTATGACGCAAGAAGTCGACCTGGACGGTCTGATCAGGCAGCGGATCCGGAGCCTTCGGCACGCCCGGGGCTGGTCCCTCGACGCCCTTGCGGCCCGGGCCCACCTCAGTCCGTCCAGCCTGAGCCGGATCGAGACCGGTCACCGCCGGATCTCGCTGGACCAGCTCGTCCCCATCGCCCGGGCCCTGGACACCACGCTGGACCAGCTCGTCGAGTCGCCGCACGACGAGGACGTGGTGATCCGCCCCCAGCCCTCGCACACACCGGGGACCACCGTCTGGCTGCTCTCCCGGGAGGCCTCGGTCCACGGGGTGACGGTGGCCAAGATGCGCATCACCCCGGCCCTCCCGTTCACACCGGAGAGCCTGAAGGTGCATCCCGGCCACGAGTGGTTCACGGTGCTCTCCGGCACGGCACGCCTGCACCTGGGCGACCGGACGGTGCTGGTCCAGGCAGGCGACGCGGCCGAGTTCTCGACCATGACGCCGCACGCCATCAGGGCCCACGAGGGCCCGGTCGAACTGCTGACCGTCCTGGACCACAACGGGGAACGGGCACACCTGCACACGGGGGGCGAGGGCACCCACCCGTGACGCGCCGCCGGGGGTGCCCCGGGTACCGGTCAGCGGGCCCGGGCCCCGGCGCTCCCCGCGAAGAAGTCGCCGAGGGCGGCCGCCAGTGCCTCGGGGGCCTCCTCGGCGACATGATGGCCGGAGTCGATCCCGTGGCCGCGGACGTCGTCCGCCCAGCCCCGCCAGATCTCCAGCGGGTCGCCGTGGAGCTCCTCGAGGTCGTCACGCAGCGACCAGAGGATCAGCGCGGGGCAGCGCACGCGCCGGCCCGCCGCCCGGTCGGCCTCCTCGTGGGCCCGGTCGACGGTGAGCCCGGCACGGTAGTCCTCCAGCATGGCGCGGACGACCTCCGGCCGACGCACGGCCTCCAGCCGCTCGGCGTGGTTCTCCGGTCCCATGGCCTCGGGGTCGCCCCGGTACCAGCCGTCGGGGTCGGCACCGATGACGCGTTCGGGGATCTCCGGCTGGGCGAAGAAGAACCAGTGCCACCACCGGGTGGCGAACTCCGCCCCGGCGCGGGCCAGGTGCTCGGAGACGGGCAGGCAGTCCGCCAACGCCACCCGGGTGACCGCCTCCGGGTGGTCCAGGGCGAGCCTCAGCGCGACCAGTGAACCGCGGTCGTGTCCGGCCACCTGGAACCGCCGGTGCCCCAACTCCCGCATGGCGGCCAGGAGATCACCGGCCATGGCCCGCTTGGAGTGGGCGCCGTGGTCGGGGGTGGGATCCGGGCCCCGGGAACGGCCGTAACCGCGCAGGTCCGGGCAGACGACGGTGAAGCCGCGCTCCACGAGGAGCGGCGCCACCCGGTGCCAGGTGGCGGAGGTGCGCGGATGCCCGTGGAGGAGCAGCACGGGCGGTCCCTGCCCGCCCTGCCGGAGGAAGACCGACGCCTCGCCGGTGTCGATGGTGGTCTCGGTGAACTGCGCGAACATCCCGCCGCCCTTCCCGTCGTCGGCCGCCCTCACGCCTCGTACGCGTGCGCCCTCGCACCCGGGGCCCTCGCACCCGGGGCCCGCCGCCGGGTACCCCGGTGTGCCGCGCGTCCACCTCGCCGTGACGGTGGCGGCGGTTAGCGTGAAGTCATGACGACACGACAGCAGTTGAGCCTGGTGACGCTCGGGGTGCGGGATCTCGGGGTGAGCCGCCGGTTCTACACGCGGGGCCTCGGCTGGAGTCCGTTGCTCGACGTGGACGAGGTGGTCTTCTACCAGGTCGGCGGCGGCGTGGCGCTGGGCCTGTTCCGGCTGGGCGACCTGTCGGCCGACGTGGGGCACCCGGCGACGGCCGGCACGCCGTTCACCCTGGCGCGGAACGTGGACTCGCCCGCCGAGGTGGACGAGGCGATGGAGCGGGCCGCCGCGGCGGGAGCGGAGATCCTCAAGCCGGCGCAGCGGGCCGCCTTCGGCGGCTACCACGGCTACTTCGCCGACCCGGACGGTCACCGCTGGGAGGTCTGCCACAACCCCGGCTGGTCGGTGGCGCCGGACGGCACGGTGTCGCTGACCGCGGTGGAGCCGGCCGACTCCGCGGAGTAGACCTCGTGCGGGCGGAGCGGCCGGCCCCCGGAAAACGCGTTTGGCATCACGGATCCGATCTCGGACGATGACGGCGGCGGCCGTCTCCGGCCGCGCGGAACGAACAGGGGGCAGACGGCATGAGCGATCCGTTCGGGACCGACGGCGGCAGCGCCGACGGCGGCAACGGCGACGGCGGCAACGGCGACGGCGGCAGTGGCAACGGCGCCGACGACGGCGAAGCGGCACTCCGGGACCCCGGACCGCGCGCAGGCCGGGAGGGACACGCCGCCGGTGTCGTGCCGCCCGGGGGGCAGGCGCGTTCCGGTCCCGTCGTGGTCCGGCCCGGGGTGACGCTCGACCACGACGACCTCGGTCCCGCGGACGGCGTGCCCGTCCTGCTGGTCCACGGGCACCCCTTCGACCGGAGCATGTGGCGGCCGCAGGCCGAGGCGCTGGCCGCCGCCGGGTACCGGGTGATCCTGCCGGACCTGCGCGGATACGGGGCGAGCCCCGTGGTCCCGGGGCGAACGACGTGGCGGGACTTCGCCGAGGACCTCGCCGCGCTGCTCCGCCTCGCCGGTGTGGCACGGGCGGTGGTGGTGGGGCTGTCGATGGGCGGGCAGATCGCCATGGAGTTCCACCGGCTCCACCCGGAACGCACGGCCGCGCTGGTGCTGGCCGACACCTCGCCCGTCGGGGAGAGCGAGGAGGGCCGCGTCCTGCGCAACACGCTGGCCGACCGGCTGCTCGCGGAGGGCATGGACGGGTACGCCGCCGAGGTCCTGGACCGGATGATCGCGCCCCGGCATGTGACCGCCCTGCCCGAGGTCGCCCGCCACGTGACCGGCATGATGCGTGCCACCGCACCGGCCGGCGCGGCCGCGGCCCTGCGGGCACGGGCCGAACGCCCGGATTACCGGGCCTCGTTGGCCGACGCCCGGGTGCCCGTGCTGCTGCTGGTCGGCGCGGAGGACACCTACACGCCGGTGGCGGACGCGCAGGAGACGCACCGGCTGATCGGCGGCTCGGTCCTCGCCGTGGTGCCGGACGCGGGCCATCTGCCCAACCTGGAGCAGCCGAAGCGGTTCACCGCGGAGTTGCTGGACTTCCTCGACTCCCGCCGCGAGGCCCTGGGGCCCCCTCACCCGCTGCTGGCGCTCCTGTGGGACGCCGCCGAGGGCCGTTTCCCTCAGGACGACGGGGCCGTCACGGTGCTCTCCCGGCCGCACCACGGGCCGGAGTGCTCGGTCGCCTTCACCGGCCACGCGGTGGTCGCCACCGCGCTGCCCGCCGACCGGGTGCGCGCCCTGCG
>NZ_JACADT010000573.1:0-3659 GCF_013421635.1 Streptomyces sp. UH6
CTTCGGGGAGGTCGAGCCCGGCGCCCACGGGGTCGCCGTGCCCATCGAGGCGCCGGGACTGCCCGCGGCCTGCCTGAACCTCATCACCTACCGCTCCGAGATCGCGCAGAAGGCGCCCGCCTCGCTGATCGCCGCCTCGGCGCGTCTGGCCGAACGCCTCGCCTGAGCTCCGGAAATTGACTTCCGGGTCCGACGGTGGTGCTATGGCCGCACCAGGACGTGCAAATAACGCGTGAAGGCGTGCACATTGAGCACAGGAGGCGTTGTGACTCTGACCCAGGAATCCGCGGCCCGCGACATCACCCTCCCGTCGGGCACGCACCTGAGGTACTACGAGGCCGGTGACGCCACGGCGCCGCCGGTCGTGCTCCTGCACGGCTCCGGGCCGGGGGCGACCGGCTGGTCGAACTTCTCCGGGAACATCGAGGCCGTCGCCCGGGGCGGATTCCGCGTCCTCGCCCCCGACATGCCCGGCTGGGGCGAGTCGGACGCGGTCAGGACCGTCGACATGGACCACGACGCCGACCTGATCGCCTTCCTCGACGCCCTCGGCATCGAGAAGGCGGCGCTGGTCGGCAACTCGATGGGCGCCCACACCGCGGTCCGGTTCGCCACCCTGCACCCCGAGCGCATCAGCCACCTGGTCACCATGGGCGCCTCGCTGGGCCGCGGCCCGGTCAAGAACCTGTTCTCCGCCGGGGACGGCCCCAGCGAGGGACTGAAGGTCATCGCCCGCGCCTACCGCGACCCCAGCCCGGAGAACATGACGGCGCTGGTCGAGATCATGACCTTCGACAAGGCGCGGTTCGCCACGCCCGAGCTCACCCAGGCCCGCTCCCGGGCCGCCCTGGCGCACCCCGAGCACCTGACGAACTACGTCGAGGGCCTCGCCCACGGCGCGCCGATCCCGGTCAAGGTCGACCGCGACCGCATCCCCGACATCCGGGTCCCGGCCCTGATCATCCACGGCAAGGACGACCGGGTCCTGCACTTCGAGGTCAGCCTGTGGCTGACCGCCAACATCCCCGACTCCCGCCTCGTGCTCCTCAACCGCTGCGGGCACTGGGCGATGATCGAGCACGCCGACGAGTTCAACCGTCTCGTCGTGGACTTCCTCTCGCACAACTGAGGCCGCCGCACATGTCCACCCCCACTCTTGACACCGACGTCGTCGTCATCGGAGCCGGACCCGTCGGGCTCACCCTCGCCAACCTCATCGGCGTGCGCGGCCACCGCGCCGTCGTCCTGGAGGCGCGGCAGGAGCTGATCGACTACCCGCGCGGCGTCGGCCTCGACGACGAAGCCATCCGCACCCTGTCCACCGCCGGACTGTGGGAGCGGGTCCAGCCCTTCACCGTCCCGCACCACGTCGTGCGGCTCGTCAACGGCACCGGCCAGGTGCTCGCCACCAACGACCCCACGACCGAGGAGTTCGGCCACCCGCGCAAGCACGGGTTCATCCAGCCGCTCGTCGACAAGGAGCTGGCGGCCGGACTCGGGCGCTTCGCCGGCCACGAGCTGCGCTTCGGCCACCGGGTCACCGGCCTGGAGGACCGTGGCGACCACGTCGCCGTCACCGCCGAGCGCCTCGACGCCGACGGCGCGGTCCTGGAGACCGTCACCGTCACCGGCCGCTACGCCGTCGGCTGCGAGGGCGGCAGCTCCTTCACCCGCAAGTGGATGGGCGTGGAGTTCGAGGGCAAGTCGCCGTCGACCCGCTGGGTCGTGGTGGACGTCGCCGACGACCCGGTCGGCACGCCGTCGGTCTACCTCGGCGCGGACCCCCGCCGCCCGTACGTGTCCATCGGCCTGCCGCAGGGCGTGCGCCGCTGGGAGTTCATGCTCCACGACGACGAGCCCACGGACCTGGTCGACGACCGGGCCTTCATGGACTCGCTGCTCAGGCGCCACGTGCCGGACCCGTCCGCGCTGAAGATCATCAACCAGCGCACCTTCACCCACCACGGGCGGGTCGCCGCCACCTTCCGCAAGGGCCGCGTCTTCCTGGCCGGGGACGCCGCGCACCTCATGCCGGTGTGGCTCGGCCAGGGCTGGAACTCCGGCGTGCGCGACGCCACCAACCTCGCCTGGAAGCTCACCGCGGTCCTGAACGGCGACGCCGGCGACGCCCTGCTCGACACGTACACGACGGAGCGCCGCAAGCACGCCGCCGACATGATCGACGTCAACATGACCGCCGGCACCGTGATGAAGATGCGGCCCCTCGGCGGCTGGCTGCGCGACCGCACGGCCTCGGCGCTCAACCTCGTGCCGACGTGGAAGTCCTACTTCACCGAGCTGCGCTTCAAGCCGATGCCCCGCTACGCCGCGGGCGTGGTCGTCGACCAGGTGACGCTGACGCCCGGCACCGCCCGGGCGAGCTTCAAGGACGGCAAGCTCTTCCCGTTCGTCGACTCGGCGGGCTCGGCCTCCCCCGTCGGGCTCCAGTTCATCCAGCCCCGCGTCACGACCAATGAGGCCCGCGACGTCCTGCTGGACGAGGTCACCGGCGACTGGTGGACCCTCGCGTCCTGGGGCGGCGACCCCACCGCCCATCTCACCGCCGCGGACCTCGCGTTCGTCCGGCGGCACCGGATCCGGCTCGTCTCGTTCGTGCCGGAGACCCAGCGGGAGTGGGCGGAGAAGCGGTTCGCCGGCTCGCCGGCGCCGGTCACCGTGGTCGGCGACCCGTCCGGCGCGCTCAAGAACTGGTTCGACGTGCGCGCCTGCGGCACCGTCGTCCTGCGCCCCGACCGCTTCGTGGCCGCCGCGTGCCTGACCCAGCAGACGTCCACGGCGCTCGCCGCCCTCAAGCGGGCCGGCGCGCTCGCCGAAGGAGTTCCCGCATGAGCCTCGCCCTCGTCACCATGTCCCACTCGCCCCTGCTGGAGTTCAACGATCCGCCGGCGGCCGTCAAGGCCGAGGTCGACGCCGCCTTCGAGCAGGCCCGCTCCTTCGTCCAGGACTACGACCCGACGCTGGTGGTCGCGTTCGCCCCCGACCACTACAACGGCTTCTTCTACGACCTGATGCCGCCGTTCTGCATCGGCTACGAAGCCCTCGGCGTCGGCGACTACGGCACCGCCGAAGGGCCGCTCGACGTCCCGACCGAGCTGTCCGAGCGGCTGGCCCAGCACGTGATCGACCACGACGTCGACGTGGCGATCTCCCGCCGGATGGAACTCGACCACGGAGCGGTCCAGCCGCTGGAGATCCTCTTCGGCGGCATCGCCACCGTGCCCACCATCCCCGTCTTCGTCAACGGCGTCGCGAAGCCGTTCACCTCGATGCGCAGGGTCCGCCTGCTGGGCGAGGCGGTCGGGTCGTTCCTGGCGAGCCTCGACGAACGCGTCCTGGTGATCGGCTCCGGCGGCCTCTCCCACGACCCGCCGGTACCGCAGTGGGCCACCGCCGACGAGCAGGCGCGCAAGCTGCTGCTCGACGGACGCCACCCCACCGCCGCGGCCCGCGACGCCCGCCAGCAGCGCGTCATCGACGCGGGCCGGGCGTTCGCGGCCGGCACCTCCCCGATCCGCGACCTCAACCCCGAGTGGGACCGGGCGCTGATGGAGACCCTCGCCTCGGGAGACCTCGGCCCCGTCGACGCGATGGTCCCCGCGGAGATGGCGGAGGCCGCCGGGAACTCCGCGCACGAGGTC
>NZ_JACADT010000574.1:0-3657 GCF_013421635.1 Streptomyces sp. UH6
AGCACCGCCAGGGCCACCGTGTGCACGGCGTCCCGCAGCATAGCGGAGAACCGGGCGGTGGTGGGGTGGTCCAGGACCTCGGCGCCGAATCTGCCGCCGCAGGCGGCGCACTCGACGACCGGCCCGGTCTCGCCCCGGTCGAGCAGCGGGACGCCGAGCACGGTGAGCCGCACCTGTCCGCGCATCCGCCGGTAGTTGCGGTCGCCGCCGCATCCGGGGCAGAAGAACTCGCCCTCCCCGGCGTCCGTCCAGGTGGTGCGCAGCCCCGTCATCCGCGGCCCGCGCCCGGGGCGCCGCCTGCCGTCCCGTCCGCTCCCTGGCAGCACGTCGCACCTCCGTACGGGTAGCCGCGGCCACGTCGCCGCACTCGGCGTGATGTTAGCCACATCACTGAGGCCCCGTCAGTACCCCGGACGGGACCTTTCCGTGATCATCCGGGGTCAAGTGGCCGGAAATGGCCGGGGCCCGCACGCCGGTGTACGGCGTGCGGGCCCCGAAACCGCCGGTGCGGATGATCAGCGGGCCGAGCGGTTGACGGCGGAGACGACCGCCTTCAGCGACGCGCGGGTCGTGTTGGGGTCGATGCCGATGCCCCACAGGACCTTGTCGCCGATGGCGCACTCGATGTAGGAGGCGGCCTGCGCGGAGGCGCCCTCGCTCATCGTGTGCTCCTGGTAGTCCAGCAGGCGGACGTCGACGCCGACGCCCTGCAGCGCGTCGAAGAAGGCCGAGATCGGACCGTTGCCGGTACCGGTCAGCACCGTCGGCTCGCCGTCGACCGTGCACCGCACGGTGAGGGTGTCGACGCCGTCCTGGTCGGTGGTGGACTGGCCGGTCTCGACCTGGATGCGGCCCCACGGGTTCTCGGGGTTCGGCAGGTACTCGTCCTGGAAGATCTCCCAGATGTCCTTCGGCGTGACCTCGCCGCCGTCGGCGTCGGTCTTGGCCTGGATGATCTTCGAGAACTCGATCTGCATCCGGCGCGGCAGGTCCAGCTTGTGGTCGTTCTTCAGGACGTAGGCCACACCGCCCTTGCCGGACTGCGAGTTGACCCGGATGACGGCCTCGTAGGAGCGGCCGACGTCCTTGGGGTCGATCGGCAGGTACGGGACCGCCCACTCCAGGTCGTCCACCGTGACGCCCTTGGCCGCGGCGTCGGCCTCCATGGCGTCGAAGCCCTTCTTGATGGCGTCCTGGTGGGAGCCGGAGAAGGACGTGTAGACCAGGTCGCCCACGTACGGGTGGCGCGGGTGGACCTCCATCTGGTTGCAGTACTCCCAGGTGCGGCGGATCTCGTCGATGTCCGAGAAGTCGATCTGCGGGTCGACGCCCTGCGAGAACAGGTTCATGCCCAGCGTCACCAGGTCGACGTTGCCGGTGCGCTCGCCCTGGCCGAACAGGCAGCCCTCGACGCGGTCCGCGCCGGCCATGACCGCCAGTTCGGCGGCGGCGACGGCGGTGCCGCGGTCGTTGTGCGGGTGCGCGGACAGGCAGACGTACTCCCGGCGGGACAGGTTGCGGTGCATCCACTCGAACCGGTCCGCGTGCGTGGACGGCGTCGAACGCTCCACGGTGGCGGGCAGGTTGAGGATGATCTCGCGGTCCGGCCCGGGCTGCCAGACGTCCATCACGCCCTCGCAGACCTCCAGCGCGAAGTCCAGCTCGGTGTCGGTGAAGATCTCCGGGCTGTACTGGTAGCCGAACGCGGTCTCGTCGCCCAGCAGCTTGTCGGCGTACTCCATCACCAGGCGGGTGCCGTCGACGGCGATCTGCGCGATGTCGTCCCGGGAGCCGCGGAAGACCACCCGGCGGAAGACCGGCGCGGTGGCGTTGTACAGGTGGACCGTGGCCCGGCGGGCGCCCTTCAGGGACTCCACGGTGCGCTCGATCAGGTCCTCACGGGCCTGCGTCAGCACCGAGATGGTGACGTCCTCGGGGATGGCGCCCTCGTCCTCGACGATCGAGCGGACGAAGTCGAAGTCCGTCTGGCCCGAGGCGGGGAAGCCCACCTCGATCTCCTTGTAGCCCAGCCGGACCAGCAGGTCGAACATGGCGCGCTTGCGCACCGGGGACATCGGGTCGATCAGGGCCTGGTTGCCGTCGCGCAGGTCGGTGGAGAGCCAGCGGGGGGCGACGGTGACGCGCTGGTCGGGCCAGGTGCGGTCGGAGATGTCGACCTGCTCGTAGCGGCCGTACTTGCCGATCGGCATCGAGGAGGGCTTCTGGCGGTTCACCATGGCGGTTTCGGCTCCTTGGGTGTCCGGTGGACGAAGAGGTCCTGGAGGACGGCCGACTGTCGGCAGCAACGCCGGACACCGCGGAGAGGGGGTCGGCCTGACGACTTACAGACCCTCGCCGCGGCAGCTAAGGAGGAGCAGCCCGTACCGCATGATGTGCCGCAGCCTAGCCGAGCCACGCCACGATGCGTGGACGTGTATCAGTATGCGGGACTCAGGAGATCAAACGGGCAAAAGGTGCCCGAGACCACAAGGGAAGCGACAACTTCGGGCATCGTCGGCGATGTTGGATCACTTGCCGTCACGGGTGGTGACTTTTCCCTCACCCAGCGCGACCATGGGGAGGTATGAGCACAAATCGGGTCTTCTGCACGATCATCCCCCCGCACATCCTCGACACCCTCTCCCGGCACACCGACGAGCTCCTCTCCGGGCCCGCCCGCCGCACCCGGGAGCGCGACTCCCTGGAGCGCACCCGCCGCCGCCTGAACGCGGTGGCCGGCGCGCGGATCCTCGCCCGCCCGGAGGCCGCCGAGGACGGCAAGCCGCACCGCACCATCTACGACGCGCAGCAGCGCGAGACCCTTCCCGGGAAGAAGGTCCGCGCCGAGGGCCAGGAGCCGGGCCAGGACGCCAGCGTGAACCGCGCGTACGCGGGGCTGGGCGCCACCTTCGACCTGTTCCTGAAGGTGTACGGCCGCGACTCCATCGACGGGAGCGGCCTGCCGCTGGACGCCACGGTCCACTACGGCCAGGAGTACGACAACGCGTTCTGGAACGGCGAGCAGATGGTGTTCGGGGACGGCGACGGCGAGGTCTTCCTGGACTTCACCATCCCCGTCGACGTGATCGGCCACGAACTCACCCACGGCGTCACCCAGTACACCGCCAACCTCGAGTACTACGGCCAGTCCGGCGCGCTCAACGAGTCGGTCTCCGACGTGTTCGGTTCGCTGATCAAGCAGTACACCAAGGGCGAGACGGCCGCGGAGGCGGACTGGCTGATCGGTGCCGGGCTGCTCGCGCCCCGGGTCACCGGCAAGGCGCTGCGGTCCATGAAGGAGCCCGGCAGCGCGTACGACGACGACGTCCTCGGCAAGGACCCGCAGCCGGGGTCCATGGACGACTACGTGGACACCCGCCAGGACAACGGCGGGGTGCACATCAACTCCGGCATCCCCAACCGGGCGTTCCACCTGGCCGCCACGGCGCTGGGCGGGCACTCCTGGGAGAAGGCGGGGCAGGTCTGGTACGACGTGCTCACCTCCGGCGACCTCAAGGCGGACGCGCAGTTCGCCGACTTCGCGCGGCTCACGCTGAAGGCGGCGGTGACGCGGTTCGGGGAGGGTGCGGAGGCCCAGGCGGTCGAGAAGGCCTGGCAGGAGGTCGGCGTCCTCAGCCGCGAGGCGTGACCCGCTCG
>NZ_JACADT010000575.1:0-3646 GCF_013421635.1 Streptomyces sp. UH6
GGAAGAGGCCGCCGGGGTCGCCGGGGCCGCGGAAGAGGCCGTCGAGGACGCCGGCGTCGAGGAAGAGGCCGTCGAGGCCCGTACCGCTGAGGAGGACGCGGATGCGCACGCCGCGACTGGCCGCGCTTGAGCTGCGGCGATTCGGCCGGAGCCGGCTGACCCGGGCCGCACTGGTCTCCATGGTGCTGCTGCCGCTGCTGTACGGCGCGCTGTACCTGTGGTCCTTCTGGGATCCCTACGGGAACCTCGGCCGCGTCCCGGTGGCCCTGGTCAACCAGGACCGCGGCGCCACCGCCGACGGTGAGCGGCTGACGGCGGGTGACGACATCGCCGAAGGGCTGCACGAGAGCGGCGTCTTCGACTGGCGCGAGGTCGGCCCGCGGGAGGCCCGCGCGGGCGTGGAGAGCGGCGAGTTCTACCTGTCGCTCACCGTCCCCGCCGACTTCAGCGAGCGCATCGCCTCCGGAGGCGGCGACGACCCCCGGGCCGGGGCGCTGGAGGTCACGACCGACGACGCCAACAACTACATCGTCGGCCAGATATCCCGCACCGTCTTCTCCGAGGTCCGCTCCGCCGCCGCCGACAAGGCGACCCGCACCTTCCTCGACCGGATCTTCGTCTCCTTCTCCGGCCTCCACGACGCCACCGAGAAGGCCGCCACCGGCGCCGACGACCTGGCCGGCGGCATCGAGAAGGCGAAGAAGGGCTCCGAGGACCTGGCCGGCGGCCTCGGCGACGCCCAGACCGGCAGCGAGGACCTGCTCAAGGGCCTGCGCCGGCTCCACACCGGCGCGGGCGAGCTCGCCACCGGATCCCGCCAGGTGGCCGACGGCACCGACCGACTGGCCGGCACCGTCGACGGCGTCGCGGACACCGTCCGCCCGTTCCTGGAGAAGAACGAGCAGACCATCGCCGACACCGCGCGCCTGGTGGCCGACTCCGCCGCCGTGGTCCGCGGCAACCTCGGCACCCTCGCGGAGACCGCCCCGGAGGCCGCCCGCGCCTCCTCCGCCGCTTCCGAGACCCTGACCCGGATCCACCGCACCCGCTGCGAGACGTCCCCCCTGCCCGACCCGGCCTGCCCCGACCTGGAGAAGGCCAAGGACGCCGCCGCCGACGTGGCCGCCGTCGCCGCCGACCTCGAGACGCTGATCGGCGACGGGAACGGCGACCTGTCCGGGCTCGACGCGAACCTCGCCGCCCTGGAGAAGCAGGCCGACGCGCTCGCCGAACGCGCCCCGCGCCTGTCCGAGGACCTCGGTGACGCCGTGGAGCGGATCAACGAGCTGAACCGCGGTGCGGCCGCGGTCGCGGCCGGCGCCGAGGACCTCCGCACCGGCCTCGGCGCCGCCAGGACGGGAGCCGGGGACCTGGACGAGGGCGTCGACGCCCTCAAGACCGGCGCCGACGACCTCGACGGCGGCATCTACCGGCTGGTCGACGGATCCGGCGAACTCGCCGGCGGCCTCCACGACGGCGCCGCGAAGATCCCCGACCTCGACAAGGCCGAACGCGACCGGCGCACCGACGTGATGGCCGACCCGGTCCGGCTCTCCGGCTCCCCGCTGCACGAGGCCGCCAACTACGGCACCGCCTTCGCGCCGTACTTCATCCCGCTCGCCCTCTGGGTCGGCGCGATGGTCGCCTACATGCTGATCCAGCCCCTCAACCGCCGTGCCCTGGCCGCCGGGGCGCCCGCCTGGCGGATCGCGGTCGCCGGCTGGCTGCCCGTGGCCTCGCTCGGCGTGCTCCAGGTGGCCGCGCTGATGTCGGTCCTGCACTGGGGGATCGGGCTGCGGATGGTGCGGGCCGTCGCCACCGTCGGCTTCCTGCTCCTCGTCACGCTCTGCTTCACCTCGATCGTCCAGTGGCTCAACGCCCGCTTCGGCGCGGCCGGGCGGATCCTGGTGCTCGCCCTGCTGATGCTCCAGCTGACCTCCGCGGGCGGCACCTACCCGGTGGAGACCAGCCCCCGCTTCTTCGCCGCGATCCACCCCTACCTGCCGATGAGCCATGTGGTGGAGGCGTTGCGACGGCTGATCACCGGCGGCGACACGGCGCCGGTCGTCCAGGCCTGCGCCGTCCTCCTCGCCTACACCGCGGGGGCGCTGGCACTGACCACGGTGGCCGCCCGGCGCAAGCAGGTATGGACCTTCGACCGGCTGCGACCGGAGCTGAGTCTGTGACAATCGACGGCATGAACAGCAGCACCGGCCGCCGCGCCGCCACCAAGCAGAAGCTCTACGAGGCGGCCGTGACCCTCATCGCCGAGCAGGGTTTCTCCGCCACCACGGTGGACGAGATCGCCGAGCGGGCCGGGGTCGCCAAGGGCACCGTCTACTACAACTTCGCCAGCAAGTCCGTGCTCTTCGAGGAGCTGCTGCGGCACGGCGTCGGACTCCTCACGGCCTCCCTGCGCGAGGCCGCCGAGGTGACCGCGCGCCGCGGCGGCAGCCGGGTGGACGCGCTGGACGCGATGATCCGGGCCGGCCTGGTCTTCATCCACCGCTACCCGGCCTTCACCCAGCTCTACGTGGCCGAGCTGTGGCGGACCAACCGGGCCTGGCAGGAAACCCTGATGGTGGTCCGCCAGGAGGCCGTCGCGGTCGTCGAGGGGGTGCTGCGGGACGGCGTCGAGGCCGGGGAGTTCAGCGACGAGATCGACGTCTCGCTGACGGCCGCCGCACTGGTGGGCATGGTGCTGGTGGCGGCGCTGGACTGGCTGTCGTTCCAGCCGGAGCGGTCGCTGGACGACGTGCACGGCGCGCTCTCGCTGCTGCTCCAGGGACGGGTGGCCGGGCGCCGCTGACCCCGCCGCGGGCGGGTCCGCTCCTCGCGCTCCTCGTGCCCCGCGGGGCGGGCACGCGCACCGGTTCCGCAGCCCCGTGCCGGCGGTACCGGTGGCGCGGTGCCCCGCTCCCCCGTGCCACGACTCTGCCGGAGCGGCCCGCCCGGGACATCCGCTCGGATACTCATCCCGGTCTGAGTACCTGGCCCCGTGCCACCCGCACCCGCACCCGTACCCGCCTCCGGCACCGGTCCAGGGCGGGGTGTTCGGGCCGCTTTTTCTCGCAACTTGGCCGAAAGTCGATCGGTTTCGGCACGTGCGACTCGCGGTTTCCGTCAACTCGCCCGTGTAGTACAAGAATTGACTATCCGTCATCTTGCGTTGTGCCCCATTCCCGTGCGTGTCCGGGCGGGGCGGGCTCCTCGGTCCGCATGTACCACGGGGTCGCGCGTTTCCGGTGACATCGCGACGAACTCCGGATCCGCCTGCTCAGTTCCGTCGAGCGGATCAACGCGCCGTGAGGGATGGCTAGCATGACGCTCGTGCGGCCGAAACACTCCGTTCCTCACGCGCAGCGGCCTCGATGCCGTCGAGCAGCGGCCGCCCCGCTCACCGCCAGATCCCCCTGACCGAGGGACCCGTCTGATGTCAGTGCCTGTTCCACCCGGCCAGCAAGACCGGGGCAAGGCCTTCCTCCCGTCCTCGGCCGCCTGCTCGGCGCTGCTCGGGGTGACCGCCGCGGCCGTCGCGGCGACGGCGGTCGTCGCGCCGGCCGACGCCTTACCGTGGACCCTGGGCGTGGGGGGTGCGGCCTGGGTGGTCCTCGGCCTCACGGTCCTCGTCGGCCGTCGGCTCGCG
>NZ_JACADT010000576.1:0-3645 GCF_013421635.1 Streptomyces sp. UH6
CTGCGACCCGGGCCCCGCCCTCGTCCACGTCCGCCCCGCGAGGGGTGGCGTCAGCGCTGGTAGAGCGCCTCGATCTCGTCGGCGAAGTCCTTGGCGACGACGTTCCGTTTCAGCTTCAGCGACGGCGTGAGGTGCCCCGACTCCTCGGTGAACTGGCCCGCCAGCACGCGGAACTTGCGCACCGACTCCGCCTTGGAGACCGCCGCGTTGCCGTCGTCGACCGCCGACTGGATCGCGGCCAGCAGGTCCGCGTCGTCCCGCAGCCCCGCCGCCGTCGTCCCCTGCGGCTTGCCGTTCTCCGCGCACCAGCGGCCGAGGAACTCCTCGTCCAGGGTGACCAGGGCGCCGACGAACGGGCGGCCGTCGCCGACCACCATGCACTCGGCGATCAGCGCGTGCGCCCGGATGCGGTCCTCGATCACGGCCGGGGCGACGTTCTTGCCGCCCGCCGTGACGATGATCTCCTTCTTGCGGCCGGTGATCCGCAGGTAGCCGTCCTCGTCGAGGGTGCCGAGGTCACCGGTGTGGAACCAGCCGTCCTCCAGCGCCTCGGCGGTGGCCGCCTCGTTGTTCCAGTAGCCGGTGAAGACGTGCTCGCCGTGGAGCAGGACCTCGCCGTCGTCGGCGATCCGGACGACCGAACCGGGCAGCGGCTGGCCGACCGTGCCGATCTTCTGCTTGTCCCACGGGTTGAAGGCGGTGGCCGCCGCGGACTCGGTGAGGCCGTAGCCCTCGAGGATGGTGAAGCCGATGCCGCGGAAGAAGTGGCCGAGGCGCTCGCCCAGCGGCGCGCCGCCGGAGACCGCGTACTCGCCGCGTCCGCCCAGGACGGCGCGCAGCTTGCTGTAGACCAGCTTGTCGAAGATCTTGTACTTGACGCGCAGGCCGAAGGACGGGCCGGAGGGCTCGTCCAGGGCGCGGCTGTAGGCGATCGCGGTGGCGGCGGCCTTGTCGAAGATCTTGCCCTTGCCGTCGGCCTGCGCCTTGGCGCGGGCCGAGTTGTAGACCTTCTCGAAGACCCGGGGGACGCCGAGGATCAGCGTCGGGCGGAAGGACGCCAGCTCGCCGGTCAGGTTGGAGATGTCGGGGACGAGGCCCAGCCGGATCGGCGCGAGCATCGCCGCGACCTCGACCAGCCGGCCGAAGACGTGGGCGAGCGGCAGGAACAGCAGGACGGAGCAGCGGCCGGTGTCGAAGAGCGGGCCGAGGCGCTCGACGGCGTTGCCGGCCTCCGCGAACCAGTTGCGGTGGGTGAGCACGCAGCCCTTGGGGCGGCCGGTGGTGCCGGAGGTGTAGACGATGGTCGCCGGGTCGTCGGCCCTGGCGGAGCGGGCGCGCTCGTCGAGGGTGTCCTCGGAGACGTCCTGGCCGAGCCGGCCGAGCTCCTCGAGGGCGCCGTCGTCGATCTGCCACACGTGCTTCAGCGCGGGGAGCTGGGAGCGGACCTGCTCGACGCCGGCGGCGTGGGCCGGCGTCTCGACCACCACGGCGGTGGCGCCGGAGTCGCCGAGTATCCACTCGATCTGCTCGGGCGAGCTGGTCTCGTAGACCGGCACGGTCACCGCGCCGGCGCTCCAGATCGCGAAGTCCAGCAGGGTCCACTCGTAGCGGGTGCGGGAGATCAGCGCCACCCGGTCACCGGGCTGCACGCCCGCGCCGATCAGGCCCTTGGCCGCGGCGTTCACCTCGGCGAGGAACCGCCGGGCCGTGACGTCCTGCCAGGCGCCGCGGTCGTCCTTGCGGGCGATCACCGCGGTGTCGGGGTGCTGCGCGGCGTTTCTGCGGACCAGGTCGGTCAGGTTGCCGTCCGCAGGGACTTCGTACAGAGCCGGAAGGCTGAACTCGCGCAAGACTGCTGCTCCTCATTGGCGCCGACGCCACGACGTTGTGTGGGGTGCGACGGCGGTGCGGTCCGTGGCCGGGCGCCTGCCCGGACGGGGTGCGGACACGATCCGCCCCGGACCCGGCACGCCCTGGACCTGACACTTCTTGGACCGAACGGACGTTACCCCTGGGTAGCTTTACTCCGGAAGGGCATCCGGTTCGGATGTTCGCCGCGTCACACGACTGGTGTTCCATTGCGCACAGTAGTCCACGCCTTTCTTGTGAAGCCAGAGTAACCGCAGGTCCGACCGCCTCTGTTCACGGTCCCACCGCACCCTTAGGCTTCGTCGGCATGGCAGCGACCCCCCTCCGTGACCGGGCCGCGGGGCCCGGCACCCGCATCCACGTGGTCAGTGACGTGCACGGCAACGCCCGCGATCTCGCGCGGGCCGGGGAGGGCGCCGACGCGCTGATCTGTCTGGGCGACCTGGTGCTGTTCCTGGACTACGCCGACCACTCGCGCGGGATCTTCCCCGAGCTGTTCGGCGAGGAGAACGCGGACCGCGTCGTCGAGCTGCGCACCGCCCGCCGCTTCGCGGAGGCCCGGGACTTCCAGGCCGGGCTGTGGGCGGCGGCGGGCGAGGACCGGGCGGTGCTGATCGAGCGCGCGGTGCGCCGCCAGTACGCCGAGATGTTCGCGGCGATGCCCGCCCCGACGTACGCCACCTTCGGCAACGTCGACCTCCCCCGGTTGTGGCCGGAGTTCGCCCGGGAGGGCACCACCGTCCTGGACGGCCAGCGGGTGGAGATCGGCGGCTGGACCTTCGGCTTCGTCGGCGGCGGCCTGCGCACCCCGATGCGGACGCCGTTCGAGATCGACGACGAGGAGTACGAGGCCAAGCTGGCCGCGCTGGGCGAGGTGGACGTGCTGTGCACGCACATCCCGCCGGAGGTCCCCGACCTGGTCTACGACACGGTGGCCCGCCGCTTCGAGCGGGGCAGCCGCGCGCTGCTGGACGTGATCCGGCGCACCCGGCCCCGGTACTCGCTCTTCGGGCACGTCCACCAGCCGCTGAGCCGGCGGATGCGGATCGGGTCCACCGAGTGCGTCAACGTCGGCCACTTCGCGAGCAGCGGCAGGCCGTGGGCGCTGGAGTTCTGAGGCCCCGGCCCCCCTGCCGGGACGGCGGCGCCTTCCGCGCGCGATAGCCTGCACCAGCAGACCTGCCGGACCGGATCTGGAGGAGCCACGGCGATGGCGGAACACACCAGCTCGAACATCACCATTGAGGCCGCACCGGCCGCCGTGATGGAGGTGATCGCCGACTTCGCCCGCTACCCCGAGTGGACCGGTGAGGTGAAGGAGGCGGAGGTCGTCGCCACGGACGACCGGGGCCGCGCGGAGCAGGTCCGGCTGGTGATGGACGCCGGCGCGATCAAGGACGACCAGACCCTGGCCTACACGTGGCAGGGCGGGAGCGAGGTCTCCTGGACCCTGGTGAAGTCCCAGATGCTCAGGTCCCTGGACGGCTCGTACGCCCTGCGGGACCGGGGTGACGGGTCCACCGAGGTCACCTACACCCTGACCGTGGACGTCAAGATCCCGATGCTCGGCATGATCAAGCGCAAGGCCGAGAAGGTCATCATCGACCGGGCGCTGGCCGGCCTGAAGAAGCGCGTCGAGTCCAGGGCGGCCTAGGGCCGGGTCCTCGCCGCCGATGCGGACCGTACTGATCACCGGGCCCGGCGGCTCCGGACGGACCACCGTCGCCGCGGCCACCGCCCTGCGCGCCGCCCGCGAGGGTTCCCGCACCCTGCTGC
>NZ_JACADT010000577.1:0-3637 GCF_013421635.1 Streptomyces sp. UH6
GACGGGTGAACTCCGCACGCTCCGCCACCGCGTCCGCCACCGGCTCCGGCCAGAGCGGAGGCGTGAACGGTCCCTTCGCCTCGGCCAGCCGCAGCAGTTCGGCGGCCGTCGGGCGGTCCTCCGGCCGCTTGGCGAGGCAGGACCGCACCACGTCGGCGAGTTCGGCGTCCACCTCGGCCAGGTCGCCCAGCTCGGGCGTCTCGTGGACGATGCGGTAGAGGACTGCGGGACCCGACTCGTCGCCGAACGGCGGACTGCCCGTCGCGGCGCAGGCCAGGACCGAGCCCAGGGCGAACACGTCGACCGCACCGGTGAGTTCACGCCCCGGGTGCCCCGACGCCTGCTCGGGTGCCATGTAGGCAGGGGTGCCGATCACCATGCCCGCGTGGGTCAGCTCGGTCTGGTCGGCCGCGCGGGCCACGCCGAAGTCGATGAGCGTGGCGCCGTCGGCGGTCAGCATCACGTTGGACGGCTTGAGGTCGCGGTGCACCATGCCCAGCTCGTGCACGGCGGCCAGGCCCTCGGCGGCCTCACGCAGCAGCGGCCACAGCGTCGACGGGGGAAGGGTGCCGCCGCAGAGCTGACGCGCGTCGCCCAGCGTGATGCCGGGGACGTAGGCCGTGGCGAACCAGGGAGGGCCCGCGGGGCCCTCCGTCCGGTCGCTCACCAGCAGCGGGGCGGTCGAGTCGGCCGGCAGCCTGGCCAGGTTGTCCAGCTCGTGCCCGAAGCGCCTCAGGAACACGCCGTCCTCGTCGTTGAGGGAGGGCAGCACCTGCTTGACGGCGACGTACTGTCCCTCGTACACGCCGAGGTACACCCGCCCCATGCCACCCGCGCCGAGGCGGCCGAGGAGACGCACGGGGCCGACGCGGCGCGGGTCCCGCTCCTCGAGCGGCTTCGCACCGCTGCCGCGCAGACCGTCGTGCTCGCTACCCGTCAAGGCTCCCCCTGTTCACTGAACGCGCCGGAACGCGTTCAGTGTGCACGGACCGGGCGGAGGGTGAGGCGATCTTCCGGAAAGCTTCACCGGACGCAGCCGCCCCCCCGGCCGCCGCGGACCTCCCCCGTCGCCACGGCCACCCTGCTCCAGCCGCCACGGCCCTGCTCCGGCCGCCACGGCCCCGTCAGCCGGCGAGCGAGGCGAGGCGGGTCGCCGCCTCGCGCAGCACCTCGTCCTTCTTGCAGAAGGCGAACCGGACGAACGGCGCGCCCGCCTCCCGGTCGTCGTAGAAGACGGCGGTGGGGATGGCCACCACGCCCGCCCGCTTCGGCAGCTCACGGCAGAAGGCGACGCCGTCACGCTCGCCGAGCGGGCGGATGTCCGTGGTGACGAAGTACGTGCCGGCCGGGCGGAAGACGCCGAAGCCGGCCGTCTCCAGGCCCGCCGTCAGCAGTTCCCGCTTGGCGGTGAGGTCCGCGCGCAGGCCGTCGAAGTAGGAGTCCGGCAGCGCGAGCGCCTCGGCGACCGCGTACTGGAAGGGACCGGCGGAGACGTAGGTGAGGAACTGCTTCGCCGACCGCACCGCCGTGACCAGCTCCGGCGATCCGGTGATCCAGCCGACCTTCCAGCCGGTGAAGGAGAACGTCTTGCCGGCGGAGGAGATGGTCACCGTGCGCTCGCGCATGCCGGGGAAGGAGGCGAGCGGGATGTGTTCGGCCTCGTCGTAGACCAGGTGCTCGTAGACCTCGTCGGTGAGCACCAGCAGGTCGCGCTCGACGGCGAGTTCGGCGATCGCCGCCAGCTCCGCCCGGGTGAGGACCGTGCCGGTCGGGTTGTGCGGGGTGTTGATCAGCAGCAACCGGGTCCGGTCGGTGACGGCGTCGCGGAGTTCGTCCAGGTCGAGGCGGAAGGCCCCCTCGTGCGGCCGCAGCGTGACCGGTACCCGGCGCCCGCCCGCCATCGCCACGCAGGCGGCGTAGGAGTCGTAGTACGGCTCCAGCGCCACCACCTCGTCGCCCGGTTCCACCAGGGCCAGCAGCGCCGCGGCGATCGCCTCGGTGGCGCCCGCGGTGACCAGCACCTCGGTGTCCGGGTCGTGGGCCAGGCCGTAGCGTCGCAGCTGGTGCGCGCTGATCGCCCGGCGGAGCTCGGGGATGCCCGGGCCCGGCGGGTACTGGTTGCCCCGGCCGTCCCGCAGGGCCCGTACCGCCGCCTCGCGGATCTCCTCGGGACCGTCGGTGTCGGGGAACCCCTGGCCCAGGTTGATGGAGCCGGTGGCCGCCGCGAGGGCGGACATCTCGGCGAAGACGGTCGTCCCGAACTCGGCGAGACGGCGGTTGAGGAGAGGGCGGGCGGCCCGGTCGGGGATGCTCATGGCGGCCATCCTGCGCCCAAGCTCTGGCCTTGCTCAACTCTGTGTTGATCCGTTGCCGCCTCGGGCATCACCGGAGCACGCTGCGGAGTGAGGCGCCCACGGGGGGAGCTTCGGGGGAGCGTGGAAGGAGGGCGGTGCCGTGTTGACAGCCGTCATCGTGATCGTCGTGGGCCTGCCGGTGGTGCTGCTGGTCGGCTGGGTGGTCGTCATGAGCAGGCGGGCGGCCGTTCAGCCCGTGAGGAGCGGTCGCGTCCACCGCTCGGGTTCGTCGCGCACGTCGCACTCGTCGCACTCGTCGGGGTCGTCGCACTCCGGTGACTCGACCGCCGGCGCCTGGTGGGTCGGCGGCGGCGACAGCGGTTCGTCCGGAGGGTCGTCCTGCGGCAGCGGCAGCGGCAGCGGCTCGTCGTCCTCGTGCGGGAGCAGCTCGTCGTCCTGCGGCGGAGGTTCCTCCTGCGGTGGCGGGGGTGGCTGCGGCGGCGGAAGCTGACCCGGCGTCAACCGCGGACGCCCGCCGGGGGTGGTGAATCTCCCGGCGGGCGTCCTCGTGCGTACGGACAAGTGGGCGAACGTGGTGTGCCGTTGAACAGTTGAGCCGAAGAGCCCACCGAAGGATGGAAAGCCGACGAAGTTGGGTAAAAACGCTGTGGCGTTGCCGGCGTTCGTGCTTTTCTCTACTCGCCGACGCAGCCCCGCGGACGGTCGCGCCACCTGAGCGGCCGCCTTCCCGGCCGGGGCAGAACCGTCTCCCCTGGCTGCCGGCCCCAGGGGCGGCCGGTCCGACATCCCCTTCTGCGTGCCAGCGGAGCCGACCCATGCTCACGACCCTGACAACCTCCTACAGCGACACCCGTGCCTCCGACCTCGCCTGGGCGCTCGGGCGGGAGCCACAGCCCGCCCTGGCCACGCTGAACCTCCGGTTCACCGACGTGCGGCTCCAGTTGCGGCTGCTCGGCGCCTCCCACCAGGTCATCCTGGAGCGGGAGGACGGCGCCTGCTCGGAGACGGTGGCCTGCATCCCCGGCTCCAGCACGCCGCTGCCCCTGGGGGTGGCCAAGCGGGTGGGCGGCTGGGAGTACGAGTTCGCCGCCCGGGTCGAGGTGCTCTCCCCGCCGGCGTTCGCCGGCCGGGCGCAGGAACTGATCGCCCTGGTCTCCGACCACCCGTACGGGCTGGTGGGGGTCTTCCCCGGCGACCCGCACGCCTTCACCGCGCTGCTCGCGCAGCGCACCCAGGGCGAAACGGTCTGGCGCACCTGGCACGCCTACCCCCAGGACCGGCAGCTGGTGGCGACGCGCACCACGGTCGCCCTCGGCGTGGGC
>NZ_JACADT010000578.1:0-3632 GCF_013421635.1 Streptomyces sp. UH6
CGGGCGGTCCGCGGCGACCACCAGGGCGGCCAGCGCGGTGGTCACCGGTACCGAGGCCACCAGGCCGATGGAACCGACGAGGGTGCGCACGATCTCCTGGGCGACCAGTTCGCTGTTGGCGACCGAGCCCACACTGCTCTGGGCGATCGAGAAGAGCAGCAGGAGCGGCAGCGCCGCACCCGCGTAGGCCAGGACCAGGGTGTTGACCACCGAGGCGATGTGGTCCCGGCCGATCCGCAGACCGGCCCGGTAGAGCCCGCGCGGACCGAGCGAGGGGTTGGCCTCGTGGAGTTCCCAGACCGCCGAGGTCTGGGTGACCGTCACGTCGTCCAGGACGCCCAGCGAGCCGATGATCACGCCGGCCAGGAGCAGGCCGCTCATGTCGAGCTGCGGGTAGAGGCCGTGGATCAGTCCGGTGTTGTCGTCGGTGTTGCCGGTCAGGTCGCCCCATCCGATGAAGACCGAGCCCAGGACGCCGATCAGCAGCAGCGACACCAGGGTGCCCAGGACCGCCACCGACGTTCTGGCCGACAGGCCGTGGCACAGGTAGAGCGCGATCAGCATGATGGCGCTGGATCCGACCACCGCCACCAGCAGCGGATTCGAGCCCTGCAGGATGGCCGGCAGGATGAACAGGGTGAGCACCAGGAAGCTCACCGCCAGCGCGATGAGCGCCATCAGGCCCCGCAGCCGGCCCACGACCACGACCGCCACCGCGAAGATGCCCGCCAGCAGCGCCAGCGGGAACTTTCGGTTCATGTCCATGACCGAGTACTGGAGTTTCTTCGGCGCGGTCGGCTCGTAGGCGACGATCACCGAGTCGCCCTTCGCCAACTGCCGGGACTGGTCACGCTGCACCGTCTCGACGAAGGTCTTTCCCTGGTCCTTGCCGGTGTCGATGCGCACGGTCGCCAGGGTGCACTGCTGGCTCTGGTTCCCCTGGCCGCAGGACGCTTTTTCCACCTGGGTCACGGTGGCCTGCTCGGTGTGCCGGTCGAATCCCACACCGGAACGCTCGTGCCCCGGTGCCCCGCCGGGCCAGAGCACGAGCAGGCCGACGACCACCGCGGCGGCGAACGGGACCAGGACGGCGGTGATGATCCTCCGCAGGCGGCGGGAGGCCGGTGCGGCGGGCCCGTGAGCGTGGCTGTGGCCGTGACCGTGGCCGTCACCGGGACCGGAGCCGTGGCCGCTGCCAGAACCGTGGCCGTGGCCGGAGCCGTGGTCGGGTGGGGGCCCGTGGCGGGGTCCGTGGTCACGGGGGTGTCCCTGGCCCTGGCCGGGGCCAGGGCCGTGTCCATGGCCGTGACCGGGACCCTGCGGGTGGCCGTGAGGCACGTGTGCGCCGGTGGGGGGACGCGGTGGTTCGGGAGGCGGTTGCATGGTGCTCACGGACAGATCATCCCAAGAGTGACAGAGGCCTACTGTTCACCGCGCCCGGCGGGACGCTAGCGTGGGGTCACCTTTGCACACGCGGGAGCTCGGAGCACCGGGCTGAGAGGACGCTGACTTCCGTTCCGCCCTGTTCCAGGGCGGACAGACGATGTTTCACGGGAAACATCGCACCGGAGACCGCTGCGTCGACCGCCGAACCTGTTACCGGGTAATGCCGGCGTAGGGAGTAGGTCTCATGACCGACAAGGACGCACGCACGCCTGCTCGTTGGCACAAGAGCTACGTGGAAGGCTCGCGGACCGACATCCGCGTGCCAGTACGTCAGGTCCACCTCACCAATGGCCGTTCGGTGTCGCTGTACGACACCTCCGGCCCGTACACCGATCCGGCGGTCGTCACCGACGTGCGTCGGGGTCTGCCGCCGCTGCGGCAGAACTGGATCATCGCCCGCGGCGACACCGAGGAGTATCCGGGCCGTCCCGTCCGACCCGAGGACGACGGCATCCGCCACACCTCACCGCGCGGCGGACTGCGCAACCTGGACGCGGTCTTCCCGGGCGAACCGCGGCGCCCGCGCCGCAGTCCGGCGGGCCGACCGGCGACCCAGCTCGTCTACGCGCTGCGGGGCGAGATCACGCCCGAGATGGAGTTCGTCGCCCTCCGGGAGAACGTCTCGCCCGAGGTCGTGCGGGAGGAGATCGCGGCGGGGCGGGCCGTGCTGCCCGCCAACGTGAACCATCCGGAGATCGAGCCGATGATCATCGGCAAGCGTTTCCTGGTGAAGGTCAACGCCAACATCGGCAACTCGGCGGTGACCTCCTCCATCGAGGAGGAGGTGGAGAAGATGACCTGGGCGACCCGATGGGGCGCCGACACGGTGATGGACCTCTCCACCGGCCGCAACATCCACACCACGCGTGAGTGGGTGCTGCGCAACTCCCCCGTCCCGATCGGGACCGTGCCGCTCTACCAGGCGCTGGAGAAGGTGGACGGCAAGGCCGAGGAGCTGACCTGGGAGATCTACCGGGACACGGTGATCGAACAGGCCGAGCAGGGCGTGGACTACATGACCGTGCACGCCGGCGTACGGCTGGCCTTCGTGCCGCTGACGGCCGGGAGGAAGACCGGCATCGTCTCCAGGGGCGGATCGATCATGGCCGCCTGGTGCCTGGCGCACCACAAGGAGAGCTTCCTCTACGAGAACTTCGAGGAACTGAGCGAGATCCTGGCCTCCTACGACGTCACCTACTCGCTGGGCGACGGCCTGCGCCCGGGGTCGATCGCCGACGCCAACGACGAGGCGCAGTTCGCGGAGTTGCGCACGCTCGGGGAACTCAACCGGATCGCCAAGCGTTGTGGTGTGCAGACGATGATCGAGGGCCCGGGACACGTCCCGATGCACAAGATCAAGGAGAACATCGACCTTCAGCAGGAGATCTGCGATGAAGCTCCGTTCTATACGCTCGGCCCGCTGACCACGGACATCGCTCCGGGCTACGACCACATCACCTCCGGCATCGGCGCGGCGATGATCGCCTGGTGGGGTACGGCGATGCTCTGCTACGTCACCCCCAAGGAACACCTGGGCCTGCCCGACCGGGACGACGTCAAGACGGGTGTGATCACCTACCGGATCGCCGCCCACGCCGCCGACCTGGCCAAGGGGCATCCGGGCGCCCAGGAGTGGGACGACGCGCTCTCCGACGCACGGTTCGAGTTCCGGTGGGAGGACCAGTTCGACCTCTCCCTCGACCCGGACACGGCACGGGAGTTCCACGACGAGACGCTGCCTGCCGAACCGGCGAAGACGGCGCACTTCTGCTCGATGTGCGGGCCCAAGTTCTGCTCGATGCGGATCAGCCGGGACATCAACGAGCGGTTCGGCGGGGACGCGGGGGCGGCGGGTTCCGCGGAGGCGATCGCCGAGGGCATGCTCCAGAAGTCCAAGGAGTTCGCGGCGGGCGGCAACCGGGTCTACCTGCCTCTGGCCGAGCGGGCGGAGCCGCCCGTCGAGGCCGTGGCGGACTGACGCGGGGCGTGACGCACGGCGGCGTGCGGCTCCATGCCGTACGGCGGCGTGGCGTACGGCTCCACGTCGTACCGCGGCGTGACGTACCGCTGACGGCCGAGCGCTGAGCGGTGGTACGTCACCCGCATCGGTCGCGCGCCGATGCGGGTACGGGGTGCGGGCACAGGTGCCGTGGGGCCGACTGGGGCCGCACACCCTGTCCGGGCCG
>NZ_JACADT010000579.1:0-3625 GCF_013421635.1 Streptomyces sp. UH6
GGGGACCCGGCGGACGCCCCCTCCGGCGCGGGCCGCGCGACCACCCGGCTGCCCTCCCCCTCGCTGCCGAACAGCAGCAGCCGCCCGTCCGCGCTGTAGGTGAGCGACTCCCCCTGCCCCTGGAACGGCGGCGACAGCCGTTCCCGCTCCTCGGGCCGCCCCCCGTTCCAGTCCAGCAGGACGCCCTCCAGGTACCCCCGCACCGCGAGCTGCGACCCGTCCGGCGAGAACGCCGCGTCCGTCGCCCACACGTTCACGTCGGCCACCGGCCGGAACAGGTTGACCCCCTGCACCGAGAGCCGCTCCGGCCCCGCGAACAGGCGGCCGTCGCCCTCGCGCCGCTTGTCGACGATGTAGACCCGCCCCGTCTCCGGGTGCACGGCCAGCGACTCGGCGTCCCGCGCCCCGCCCTCGTAGCGCACCACGTACTGGGTGGCCCGCACGGTGGCGTCCCGCAGTTCCTTCGGCTCCTCGAACGCGTAGATCCAGACGTGGTCCCAGCCGCCGTCGAAGTTGTCGCCGATGTCCCCCACGTACACGCGGCCGTCCGGCCCCACCGACACGGCCTCGATGTCCCGCGCCTGCCCCACCCCCGCGAGGGTGACCGTGGCGACGGTCCGCCCGGTCCGCCCGTCCACGGCGAACACCCGCGAGCCGTCGTCGCTGTCGTTGTGGGTCCAGTAGACCCCCGGATGCCTGCGGGAGGCCGCCAGCCCGCTGGACTCGGTGATCCGCGGGTCCTGGAGGGTGAACCCGCCTCCCTCGTCGGCCACGGCGGGAGCGGCGCCGGCGACGGCACCACCGGCGGTCAGGACCAGGGCCCCGGCAAGGGACGCGAGCGAGCGACGCAGCATGCGCACAGTGTCCCCCCTCACGTCGCGTCGCGGGCCCGGAACGGGGCATCATGATCCAATGCTCAGGTTCATGCCCGTCGGGGACTCCATGACGATCGGCAGCGCGGGGGAACACACCTGGCGCTACCGCCTCTGGCAGCACCTGCGGGCCACGCTCGACGCGCCGTTCGCGATCGTCGGCCCGCGCGAGACCCTCCACGACCCGGCCACCGACGGACCCGACTCCTGCGCGTACGCCCCCGACGTCGACCCGGCGTTCCCCCGCGCCCACCTGGCCGGCTGGGGCGAGGGGTGGCACCACATGATGCCGCTGATCGGCGACGCCGTCCGTACCCACCGCGCCGACGTGCTGCTGATCTCGCTCGGCCTGATCGACCTGGGCTTCTACACCAACGCGCGGCAGACCGCCGACAACGTCCGCCGCTTCGTGATCGAGGCGCGGGAGGTCCGGCCCGCGGTGCGGATGGTGATGCTGCCCGTCATCCCCAACGTGCGCGCCACCAGGGACGAGGCCTTCGCGGCCGAGGTGACCCGTTTCAACGAGCTCCTCGCCAAGGAGGTCGCGGAGCTGCACACCGACCTCTCCCCCGTGCTGCTCGCGCCCGTCCCGCCCGGCTGGGACATCGACCACGACACCTACGACGGCACCCACCCCAACGCCTCCGGCGAGCACCGGCTCGCGGCCACGTTCGCCGACGTGATGTACGAGGAGTGGGGCTACGGGGCCCGGTACGAGCCGTAACCCTCCCGGCGAATCCCCCCGGTGACCTGCCGGGCGTGCCTGTCGTTGAGCAGCCCGGCCGTGCTCGACCGAGGACATGGCCGGGGAAGGAGTGCCACGATGACCGTCCTCGTTCGAGAGGGGATCGACATGGCCGCCGTCGACGAGCAGGCGCTGGACGCCCTGTTCGACCAGATGACTGTCCCCGAGGGCTACAGGGCCGAGATTGTCGGGGGAGCCATTCACATGTCGCCGCAACGGCGTGTCCACTGGGAGATCACCCGCAGGGTCGTCCGGGCTCTGGAGGACGCCTTCGGCATGGACGCCCTCGTCCTTTCCGACGTGCGTATCGACTTCCCCGGCTCTCTCAACGGTTTCTGCCCTGATGTCGCGAAGATGCGCGACGGCGCGGAGTCGGTACGAGGGGAGCGCTGGCGGTACCAGGACGTCGAGTTCGTCACCGAAGTGATCTCCCAGAGCACAGCGCGCAACGACTACGAGCCCAAGAAGCGGGCCTACGCCGCGGCCGCCGTTCCCGTGTACCTCATCGCCGATCCTTACCAGCGCCGGTGCCACGTCTACACCGAGCCGAAGGAGGGCGAGTACCGGACGGAGCTCATCGTCGCCTTCGGCAGCGACGTCGACCTCACCTCCACCTCCCTGGGCCTCACCCTCGCCACCGAGGACTTCCCGGTGGAGTGATCGCCGGCCGGCCGACGAGTCCCTCTTGCCCGACGCGCCGTCAGGGCGTTGGCTAGGGGACCATGAAGTACACACAGCTGGGACGCACGGGTCTCAAGGTGAGCAGGCTGGTCCTCGGGACCATGAACTTCGGGCCGCAGACCGACGAGGCCGACAGCCACGCGATCATGGACGCGGCGCTGGACGCCGGGATCAACTTCTTCGACACGGCCAACGTCTACGGGTGGGGCGAGAACAAGGGCCGTACCGAGTCGATCATCGGCAGCTGGTTCGCCAAGGGCGGTGACCGGCGCGACAAGGTGGTGCTGGCCACCAAGGTGTACGGCAACATGAGCGCCGACGAGAAGGTCTGGCCCAACCACGACCGGCTCTCCGCGCTGAACATCCGGCGGGCCGTAGACGCCAGCCTCAAGCGGCTGAACACCGACTACATCGACCTGTACCAGTTCCACCACATCGACCGCCGGACGCCGTTCGAGGAGATCTGGCAGGCGGTCGACGTCCTGGTGCAGCAGGGCAAGATCCTCTACGTGGGATCGTCCAACTTCCCCGGCTTCAAGATCGCCCAGGCCAACGAGGTCGCCTCGCGCCGCGGCGGCGGCGCGATGGGCCTGGTCAGCGAGCAGTGCCTGTACAACCTGGTCGAGCGGCGCGCCGAGATGGAGGTCATCCCGGCCGCGCGGGACTACGGGCTGGGCGTGATCCCCTGGTCGCCGCTGCACGGCGGTCTGCTGGGCGGTGTGCTCAAGAAGGAGAGCGAGGGCAAGCGGCGGGCCAGCGGCCGGTCCGCGGACGCGCTGGCCGACACCGCGATGCGGGAGAAGGTGCAGGCCTACGAGGACCTGCTGGACAAGCACGGCCTGGAGCCGGGCGAGGCGGCGCTGGCCTGGCTGCTGACCCGGCCCGGCGTCACCGGGCCGATCGTCGGTCCGCGCACCGCCGAGCAGCTGGAGTCCGCGCTGCGGGCCGTCGAGCTGGAACTGGGCGAGGAGGTGCTGGCCGGGCTGGACGAGATCTTCCCCGGTCCGGGCCCGACGCCGGAGGCCTTCGCCTGGTGATCGCCTCGCAGGCCGTCGGCCGGGCTACCGGCCGACGGCCGAGGCCAGGGCGACGACGACGAACATCAGGACGAGCACACCGGCCATGATCCGGTTACGGGTCTTGGAATCCACGCCTTCGAGGTTAACCGGAGGCGCCCAGCTCCCAGCGGGCGACCGTCTCGTAGCGCGGCTGCTCGCCGGGGACGCCGGAGCGCGGCAGCCGGCTGTGGACCAGGAACAGCTCGTCGACGGTCCAGGAACGGCCGCGGTGGCCGTCCAGGGCGTCCAGCAGCGGCCGGACGTCCGGG
>NZ_JACADT010000058.1:0-13726 GCF_013421635.1 Streptomyces sp. UH6
GCAGTCAGGCTCCGTGAGGGCCCCGCTTCGGCCTCGGCTTCCGCGGCCCGTCCGGCCAGCACGTTGCCCATGCGTTCCATCAGTTCGCCGCGGGCGCGCCGTCCGACGTCGGACGCGGTGTCGCCCGCAGCGCTGCCGATCAGGACGGGAGCACCACCGGCGGCGCCGGTCGGGTTGAAGGACTTCGACCGGGCGGCGACGCGGGCCAGCAGCGCGCCCGGGGTGTGCGGCCACGGAGCGAAGACCTCGGGAGCCCAGGCCGTCGGTGTGGAGACGCTCACGCACGGCCTCCCTGCAGCCGCGCCGTACGCGCCTCTTCCCGCGCGGCCTCTTCCTCCAGTAGTCCGGCCGCCCGGGCGTACACGGCTTCGCCGGCAGGAGTGAGAGCGGCGCGGTGGCGGCCGAGCGTGTCGACGCCCTGGAACGCCTTCTCCAGCAGCCGGGTCCGGCGGGCGGCCACCGCCGCCTGCTGGGAATCCGACAACGGCGCACGCTGGTGGAACAGCCGGTACAGGACCGTCTGGCGGACCAGCACGACCGTCTGCTGGAAAAGCCCGGTCAACGGCCGGGGATCCGGCCGCAGCGGGGTCATGACGGAGGGCGCGGCATCGGTGGCGGACACGAGGAACGGGGTGCTGAAGGCGGCGGCGTTGCAACGGGTGTGGGTGCCTTCGTGGACCAGGGCGTCGGCCAGCCGGACCCAGCCGGGCAGACCGTCGCGTCCTGCGGACAGCCGGGCCGTGTTGACGAACACGGCACCGTGCGTGGTGAAGTCGGTGAATCCGTCGATGGCCCGCCCGTCCAGCAGGACGATCTGGCTCACGCTCTCCCGCAGTTCGGCCAGCATCGCCGGCCACACCTGGTCCAGCCGCTCGGCGGTCTCGGCCAGTACGGCGGCCTGCCCGGGCTCCCAGCCCCGGACGGCGGCGCCCTGTCCCTCGATGCCCGTCGTCGTCGCCAGTTTCTGCGGGATCGAGGCGAGTGCCCGCCCGACTGCCGCGGCGAGGTGGGGTGCCGGGACGGCGAGGTCGACGGCCCAGCGGCCGGCGGCCTTACGGGGCGGGGGAACGGCTGCCGGATCCCCGCCGGTCGAGGCCGTGCGCTCCAGTGGTGTGGTCACGGGCAGAGGTTCCGCGCCCGCCCGGTGGGCGGCGGCCTTACGGGCAGGATGACGCGGAGGCGGCACGTACCCGCCGGCCCCCGTCCTGCCCAACACCGCTTCGGTGGCGTGCCAGAGGGCGTCCTCGGCCCGGCGGGCGGCCACGGCGTCAGGGGTCACAAGCACGTTCCGGCCTCCGGCAGGGTTCGGGGGTGGAAGGTGCGTGGCGGACGAACCGCCACGCACCCTGGTGCTGCTAGGTGGACGGATCGAGTGCCTCAGTCGTCGTCGCCGATGTCGACCATCAGGCCGAACTCGGGCAGTTCTTCGGTGACCTGCTCGATCTCCGGCTGCTCCATGGGATCCACTCCTTCGATGGGTTCATCCGTGATGGACGGACGGCTCTCGCCGCCGGTCGGCCAAGGGACTACCCAGCGGACACGACGTCGAAGAACGGGGGTGCGGGGAGCCGCCGCAAATCCGTCACCGTCGAAAGCTTCTGCTTCTCGCGCCACCATGGAGAAAACTTGACGAAGTTCGTCCGGAAGGCACAGCTACAAGTGGGGGATGTGACAGGGGTGCAGGGGTGGAAGTCGCTTCGGGTGCCGTGATGGCACGCGTCCACCCGTTTCGCCGGACGAAGGTGTCCTGATAGTCACCGTACTGATCGCTTTGAGTCCCCGAGACAGCTGGCTTCCTGACGGCGGAGCAGCGGGCTGGAGCTGAGCGCGCGAGTCGCAGGCTGAGCAACGACCGGGCGGCGGGACGCTCTGTCCGGGTCAGAGCGCGTTCCAGGATGCGTGCCGCGCTGCGCGGGTCGTTCCGCCAGGCCACCGCGTCCCGGCGGCCGCTGTTTGTTGTCGGCGGACAACAACGCGTCCCGCGTCGCCTCCGCTTGTTGTCCGCGGACAACGACCCACCACGCCGCCTCCCTTGCCCCATTTCGCGCATCGAAGCTAGTAAGGTAGCGCCACGACCGCCTCGAACCGCCCGGGTGATCGGGAAAAGGTAGTAGCCAAGCTGCCCACCGACCTTCGCAAAGAGCTGAAGGTCCGTGCGGCGGAACTGGACAAAGACATTCAGGACGCCGTCGCTGAAGGTGTCGCGGCGTGGCGGAAGGCGAAGAAGCCTGCCGTCCCGGTGGACACGAGCGGCGGCACCTCGTATCTGTCGGCCGGGCTGTACGAGAGCTTCAAGCAGGACTGCAAGTCCCGGGGCATCTCGTACAACCAGGGCATCGCCCAGGCGATTCGTCTCTGGCTGGACGGCAACCCCTCCCCCAGGCCGAAGCAGCCCCGGGTGACCGGTGCCCGCCGCATCATCTTCGGCAACCAGAAGGGCGGTGTGGGCAAGACGTCGGTGTCGGCAGGCGTCGCCCAGGCCCTCGCCGAGACCGGACACCGCACGCTGCTCATCGACTTCGACCCGCAGGGCCACCTCACCAAGCAGCTCGCCCACCCCATGCTCGACATCGACGAGGCGAGCCTCGCCAAGCACATGCTGAGCGAGGCCCGGGGAGACCTGAGCGAGCTCCTCGTCCCGATAAAGGGCGGGGACTTCGAGGACCACCTCTGGCTGCTGCCGGCGTGCAAGGACGCGTTCCTGCTGGACGCCCGGCTGGCGACGACCCGCGCGGTCCGGGTCAAGGAGACGGCGCTGGAGAAGGCGCTGGAGCCGCTGGAGCAGGACTTCGACTACATCATCGTCGACTGCCCGCCGAGCCTGGGCTACTCCATGGACACGGCGCTCTACTACTGCCGCACGCGGGAGGGCGAGGAGCCGAGCACGTCGGGGATCGTCATCCCCGTCCTGGCCGAGGACTCCTCCGCGGACGCGTACGACATGCTCTACGAGCAGGTCCAGGACCTCACCGAGGACCTGGACCTCGAGATCGCGATGCTCGGCTTCGTCGTCAACATGTACGACAGCCGCAAGGGATTCGTCGCGACCTCCTCGCTCGAGGAGTGGAACAAGATCGGGGAGCCGCCCGTGCTGGCGGTCGTGCCCGAGCTGAAGGACCAGCGTGAGGCCGTCCGTGTGAAGAAGCCGCTCCTGGTGCACACGCCGTACGGCGAGCAGGCAGAAGTGATGCGAACCGAGGCACGGAGGATCAGCGCATGAGTGGGATCGCGGACAGGCTCGGCACAGGGTCGTCCTTCGGGAAGGCGCGGGGACGCAGTGCCCGTGGACGGGCCAAGGCGATAGTCCAGGGCGATGTGCCCGCCTACGAACTCGTCCGTCTGCGGCTCGAGGAAGTGTCGCCCACACCCCTCAATCCCCGCCGCAACTTCGGCGGCGACGCAGAGCTGACCCGTTTCGGCGAGGAGCTGCGCAACGCCCAGCTCGCGGCGTGCGTGGCGGTCACCCGCGACGCGTACCTGGCGCTGTGGCCCGATCACAAGGAGCGGATCGGCGACGCGCTGCACGTCCTGGTCAACGGCGAGCGCCGCTACCGGGCCGGCAGTTATGTGGGGCTCGATGCCCTGGACTTCGTCGTACGGGACGACCTGGCCTCGTCGCGCGAACAGTTCGTCAACCATCTCCTCAAGGAGAACCTCGACCGCGAGGACTTCGACGTCATCGAACGGGCTCGGGGCGTCGAGCAGCTGGTCGCCATCTGTGCCGAGCAGTCGGGGGAGCGGGACGCACGTGCCCGTGCCGCTGAGCAGCTCGGCAGGGACCGCTCCTGGGTGACGAACCAGCTCGCTCTCCTGGAACTGCCGGAGGAGCTCCAGCAGATGCTCAGCTCCGGCGGACTGCCGGAGCGGGACGGGCGGGCGCTGGTCCGCCACCTTCGGGAGAACCCGGACATGGACTCGGCCGCTCTGCTGGAGCACCTGCAGCGGACCAAGGAGGCGGCCGCGCGGGCGAAGGAGGAGGAGCGGGCCGCTCTGGCCGCGGTGCGGGAGGCAGCTGCCAACGGTTTGTTGTCCGCGGACAACATGTCGGCGTCGTTGTCCGCGGACAACAAGCCGGTGCCCACGGTGCCGCACCAGGAGCCGTCGCCCGTATCCGCGTCCGAGTCCGCCGAGCCCGCGGCGGAGCCCGTGACGGTCGGGGCGGGTTCGTTGTCCGCGGACAACGAGCCGTCGGCCGGGACGACGCGACAGACGCGGCCGGAGGAGCCGTCCGCCTTCGCTCCGGTCCCTGCGCCGGCTCCGGCACCGTCTCCCGCACCCATAAGCACGCCGGGTTCGTTGTCCGCGGACAACAAACCGACCGCACCTCCGGCACCGACCGTGGCCCCGGCCACGGCCGTCGAGGGCACCACCCCGGCCGCCCCTGAGGTGCCGGCCGCTTCTTCCCTGCCGGAGAGCACCCAGCCGAAGCGCCTCCCGTACGACGACGCTCCCTACGTCATCCAGCACCTGCACCGGAAGATGGAGAAGCCGGTCTTCGTCCAGGGCGGCCGGCTCTGGATGCGGATTCTCCAGGCGGAACACCCGGAGGAGTACCGGTCCCTCCTCGCCGACCTGGACCTCGAAGAGAAGCCGTCGGCATAGCCCTGGCCACCGTCCGCCCTGCCCACGAGCCCCCTGCCTCCTCCAGGAGACAGGGGGTTCGTTCTACGACGCCGGGGCCGCGGCGCGCGATCGATGGGTGGCGTCGACTCGAGCCGTCGCCACCAGGCGTCCAAGGGCTTTCGATCACGTGCCGCGGCTCCACGCGTCGACCGTCGCGGTGGCCCAAGCCTCGACCCGTTCCGTGAACTCCGCGGCAGGAAATGTCCCGTCGACGGCGACGTCTTCGATCGTGACGGAGTAACCAGATCGCGGCGCGCTCCGGTGCGGCAGCGCCGCGTCCCGGGCGACTCGGGAAGGCGGGCTCTGCACACGATGGGAGTTGCCACGACGAGCTTGACCAACGAGCTGGTCCACTTCGTCAAGGCCGCCGTCGAGGTAGGCGCGCAAGAGCGCCCAAGCCATCGCGCCATCATCGGAGGGGAGCCGACTGGGGTGTTGGAGCAGGAAGCAAGCGACTGAGACGCCGTGCAGCGGCCCCCACGGTGCCTGCCGTGAATGGTCCAATGCGAGCAAGGCGTGGAACAGCTCGTCACAAGACCGCGGGTTCATCGGCGCACCGCACTCCGCGCAAGGTTCCATGGGCGAGTAGGCTCCCGAGTCAGCTGATCTCGTACCCGGCCGAGCACAGCGCGGCCAGCGCTTGGTCTTGGCGCTGTGCGGGGACAAGCACCAGGTCTGCGTGGTAGGTCGAGGCGCTGAACACCGGAATCTCGGCGCGGGCCAATGGCGTGAGGACGGCGGCCAGCAGGCCCGGCTCGTCGAGTCCGTGGTTCGGATCGGCGTCATACAGGGCGATCCAGTGATCGGTCGAAGATGTCGAGCTATCCGCGGAACGGATCACCGTCAGGCCTTCCGGCGCTCGCACCAGGGCAAGCCAGTCGTCGCCGCGCGGTTCGTGTAGCTCGGGGTGGTGTTCGAGGGCCAGGATCTCGTCCAGCACCCGGAGCCGACGCGCCGGGCGGGTCGGGTACGGGCCCAGGTCGACGGTGAAGGCCACACGGTCGAGTCCGGGGCCGTCGTAATCCGGCTGGGTGGGTGCGGCCGTGAACCCGAGCCGGGTGTGGAATGCCTGAGAGACGGTGTTCTCCGGGCTGGTGATGCAGTGCACATACCGGCGGCCGTGCGCCCGCACGAGCGCGAAGAAGGCACGGTAGAGGGCGCGCCCGAGTCCTTGCCCGTGCAGCGCCGGGTCGACGCCGACGAAATGCACATAGGCGACCTCCGGCTCGGACTGCGACATGAAGCCGACGAGGAACGCGCTGAGCTCCCCGTCGGAGCGCTCGACGAGAAAGCTGGTGGTGGTGAAGTGCTGAAAGTACAGGCGGGGAAGCAACAGCGCGCGCTCGATCGCCCCTGCCTCACCCTTGAGTCCGCCCCACCACCTGTCCAGCACGGCCAGCACCCGCGGGTGATCGGCGGCAGCAGGGTGTCGGGCCCTCAGTCCCGCAGGAAGGTCATTGATCACGCGCGCAGTGTAGAAGGCGTTGGAGCGACCATGCCAAGGTCACTGACCCAGCGGCCCCCCGCCGGCAAGGAGCGGGGTGATCTGACGGATGCCGAGTGAGAACGGCTGCGGCCGCACCTGCCGCTCTGCAACGGCCGGTGCGGCAGGTGGCGGGATCACCGGCAGGTGGTCGAGGGCAGGAACAGTGCCGGCTGTTCGCAGCGGTCCGCGCCGCCGGCACCGTCGCTGTTGGAACAGATCAGGAGAGCACCCATCGGGGCGGGTGTCCCGGGTCGGTGGGGCAGGTGAAGACGTGCAGGTCTCGGTCACGGCCGAAGCGGAGCCGGGTGGGCCTGGCGACGGACTGCCCGCCCCGGATTGACGCCATCCCCTGCAGGGATGGATCGCGGTCTTCCGTCGGCACCCAGCTGTGCGAGTCGGGGTCCATCTCCTCTCCCCCGGCCGTCAGCAGAAGCCGCATCTCAGCCCTGCAGGACGCGCAGACAATGTTCATCGGGCCCGTGGACGCCCAGCTGGGGAACCCGCCGACCCGCCAGCCGGGCGGGATCGAGAGAGCGCCCTGGTAGTTCGGCGCGTAGCGGCCGCCTTCCGCCGTCTGGGCGTCGTCCCAGGCATCGATGCCGGCGATCAGATCCGCAGGCAGCGTGTCGTCCTCCGCCCACGGATAGGTGTCCACCTCCTCGGGGTGCACGACACAGGGCTCGGGAAGTTCGTCCTCCCACCGGAGCAACGGCACTTCAGGCGCGGCAGCAAGGAAGCGGTCAGCTCGCTCCGTCTGCGCGGCCGGCCTCCACCGCAGAAGGTATCGGCGCTCGAGGTGCGGGCCGTGGACGCGTGGGCAACGGAAGAGCTGCACCAGATCAGCGCCGCCGGGACCGGCGGCCAGGCCAGGGACGTCCCGGCGGAAGAACTGGGCGAGCCCCATGAAGGGGGTCGGTTCGCCCTCCCCCCGGCTGTCGGCACCGGGCCATGGGCGGCTCCGGGGCCACGCGCCCGCAGCACGGGCGGCGCGGATCTCCTGCGGTGCGTACCCCTCGGTCTCGGGCTCATGCGGCTCACGACAGACCGGCCACGGCTCGTCGCCGGGCCACAGCAGCGGCCCGCCCACATGGCTGTCATGCCGCCCTGGCTTCCCCGGCCGCGGGTGCAGGCGGGTCGTCCGTCCACGGAAAGCCGCCAGCTCCGGGAACACGGCCTCCACCGCGACCGGTCTGGCCGGCGTCGTCCTGGTCATGGGCGGACCGTACGGGGCCGGGAGCAGATCACGCGAACGGTTACCGCGCCCCTTCCCCCAAGGACACGTCGTGGCAGCGGGTAACCGGACATGACCGGTGAGCGCCCTTGTTGTCCGCGGACAACAACCTGCCGTGCCTCCGAAGCAGCCTCACTGGAGAACGCGTCCCCTGCGGGGCGGGGAACCTCCGGCGTCCTCACCACGACCTGGCCGTGTTTGTTGTCCGCGGACAACAAGCCGTCTGCGTCCCTGCCTCTTATCCACGCGTTCAGGCTTGATGGCTGCGGCAGTAGATCTGCGGATCCGCAGGTCAAGCGGGCCGGAGGGAAATTCAGGTGACCGACGAGAACGGTCCTCCCTACGATCGAGCGCTGCCCAATCGTGCCTTCCTGTCGCTGAACGGCTCCCGCATGAAATCCTTGATCCCAGGCGTGCTGCGTGATGAACCGCAGTTCGCCCGCCTCTTCATCGGGCAGTCTCTGTCGGTGCTGGGCGACCGTGTGTCGTTCGTGGCCGTGCCTTTCGCCGTGCTCTCGGTGGGTGGGTCTGCCTCGGACGTCGGATTGGTGACGGCCGCCGCGCTGGTCCCCATGCTGCTGTTCACCCTGGTGGGCGGGGTATGGGCGGACCGCTTTCGGCGGCATCGCATCATGCTGGTCTCCGACATGGTGCGGTTCGCCGTGCAGGGGCTCATCGCTGCACTGCTACTGACCGGCGTTGCCGAGGTTCCGCATCTGGCCCTGCTGATGATCCTGTTCGGCACGGCGGACGCGTTCTTCATGCCCGCTTCCACAGGACTGATGCCGCTGGTGGTCGGGCCGGAACGGCTGCGTGAGGCCAATGCGCTGCGCGGGTTCGTCCAGTCGTCCGGGCTGGTGCTCGGTCCGGCCGTGGCCGGTGGACTGGTCGCACTGGCCGGTCCCGGCGGCGCCCTGGCCCTGGACGCCCTGACCTTCGCCATCAGTGCCGCGTTCCTGGCCCGGCTGAAGCCTCGCGAGACGGCATCCGAGACAGTGCGGGGCGCTGCCGGCGGGACCTTCCTCGCGGAGCTGCGCATCGGCTGGGTTCAGGTGCGCAGCCGGACGTGGGTGTTGTCCGGCCTGGCCGCCATGGCGGTTTACCACGTCGTCGTGCTGCCGTCGGTCTTTGTACTGGGACCCGTGCTGGCCGAGCGTGAGTGGGGCGGTGCGGCAAGCTGGTCGGTGGTGGTGGCCGCCTTCGGGGTCGGGGCCATCGTCGGCGATGTATGCGCCTACCGGCTCAAGATCGCGCGGCCCATGGCCCTGGCCGCTGCGGCGCTGGCTGTGGCTTCCTGTCAGGCGATCATCATCGGATCCGGTGCATCACTCGTCGTGATCGCGGTGCTCGAAGCGGTCACCGGCGTCGCTGTTTCCCTCTTCTTCGTCCTGTGGGAGACGGCGCTGCAGACGCACGTGCCTGAGAATGCCCTGTCCCGCGTGAGCTCCTACGACCACCTGCTGTCATCCGGACTGATGCCGCTCGGCCTGGCGCTCGCCGGCCCGGTGTCTGAATCGTTCGGCGTGCGGCCCACTCTGTACGCGATGACGGTCATCGCGGTCCCAGCCACTCTGGCGCTTCTCTGCGTACCGGCCATCCGACGCCTCCCTGCGCATGCCCCGGGCACTGCGAGCGGCGGTGGCGTCCACGCTGCCTCAGAGGCCGGCCTGCCGTGAAGCACGACGGCGGCAGCAGCAGCCGCCCTGCCGCTGCTGCTGAGCGGCGTCCCCTTCCTGCGAGTTCTGCGCTGTCCCGGACGTGACTCGCCCTTCGCCTCGACGAGTCCAAGCACGCCTCAGCCGCCGCGGAACTCAGCATGGAGGTCGACCCGCCCGCGCGTGGTCGCCGACCGGCTCGCCCTGCCGAACCCGGAGTACCGGCCAGCACCGCCAGCCGAACGGCAGTAGCCCGGTCCTCAACTGCGTCGGCGGGGATCACGCCCGCCCAGCCCAGTCCCCCGCTGTGCGGGAGTGGGTGCCTGGCTCTGGTGCGGCCTGCTTGTTGTCCGCGGACAACAAGTCCCGTCGGCCTGAGCTGCAAACGGCGCTGACTGTTGTGGCAGCGGGTATCGAGACATACCCCGGAGCACCCACGTTGTTCGCGATGCTCCGCGACGGAATCTCTTATGAACCCAGCCTGCCTGAACAGCAGTAGGGCCTAGGGAGCGATGCCTTCGCCGCCCGGCAGGTGAACAACAACGTCACAGTTGGCGATCCGGTCCGTCAGCGACCGCGGGCTCACGGCTCACTCCACGACCGTTCACCAGATCGGGATCGGCCCCGGCTTCCACCAGCACTCGAATCGTTGCGCCCTCGCCGCCGACAGAAGCGCCACTGCGCCCCCGATCGGCGCGGCCGACGGCTGGGGTGACAGCTCCGGCGATCGCTTTGTGGTGCCCCCACCCCACGCTGCCGGCCGGGGCCCCATCAGCGTTCGCACCCTGCGGTGCGGTCCATTGCCGCGCCATCGCCACCCATCGTGATGTGCGGCATTGATTGGTCAATCGCTGTTAATGTCCAGTAATGCGCTACACGAAGGGAAATGTGGGGTTTAATCAGATTCAGGGAGTGCGGGAGTGATCAAAGACCATCCCGAACTCGCGGTATTCCTCTGCCTGGCCGCCGGTTACCTGGTGGGCAAGGTGCGGGTCGGTCCCATCACTCTCGGCGGGATCTGCGGAACGCTGATCGTCTCGCTCCTGCTCGGTGCCTGGACGAAGGTCGAGGTCGCGGACGACGTCAAGACCGTCTTCTTCGCGATCTTCATCTTCGCCCTCGGATACATGGCGGGTCCTCAATTCTTCGGCAACCTCAACAGCAAGAGCCTGCGCTTCTTCGCCCTGTGCGGCATCGAACTCGTATGTGTGGTCGGCATCGCTCTGGGGCTGGCCAAGATCTTCGACCTGGACGTCGGTACCGCGTCCGGCATCCTTGCGGGGGCGGCCACCGAATCCGCCGTGGTCGGCACCGCGACCGAGGCGATCGGCAAGCTTCCGGACCTGTCCCCTCAGCAGATCGCCACCTACCAGGGGCATGTGGCCACCGCCTACACCGTCTGCTACCTCTTCGGGCTCGTCACCGTCGTGATCTACACCAGTCAGCTCATGCCGATGCTGCTGCGGATCAATCTCCGGGACGAGTCCCGAACCCTGTGGGAGCGCATGCGCGGCGACTCCGCGGGCATGGAGTCCGACGAACGCGAGGCCCTGCCCAGCATGGTGGGAAGGACGTTCCGGGTCACCCATGCCGTCGGCCGGCCGGTCTCCGAGATCGAGCGGCAACTAGGACGCCGTGTCACGATCGAGGCCGTCAAACGGGGAGGACGGGTACTCACACCACCGCCGCCCGACTTCGAGCTGCGCTTCGCCGACCTCGTCCTGGCGGTGGGACGGCGCGCCAACGTCATCGAGGCCGACGAGGTCCTGGGGCCGGAGACCTCCGGTGTGCCGGGGCTGGACACTCCGCTCAGCAGCGCGCAGGTGTCGGTCACGGACAGGTCCGCGTCCGGCAAAAGCCTGAACGTGCTCAACCGGGAGCACCCGGAGTTCAGCCGCAACGGCGTGTACGTCACCGAGGTGCAGCGCGGGGACCAGGTACTGCCTGCGACACCCGACACCGTTGTCCACCGCGGTGACGTGCTGACCCTGGTGGGCGCCCGCTCCGGGCTCGGGCGCCTGGTGGCGAAGATCGGCTCGGTCGTGAAGAACGACGCCACCGACTTCGTCTACCTCGGCGCGGGCATCACTGCCGGCTCGCTCCTCGGCCAGGTCGCGATCACGATCGCGGATGTGCCTTTGTCTCTCGGCACGGGCGGGGGCTGTCTCGTCTCAGGCCTGCTGTTCGGCTGGTTCCGCTCCCGCAGCCAGACCTTCGGTGCCTTCCCCCCACAAGCGGCGACCACCCTGAAGGACATGGGCCTGGCCATCTTCATCGCCTGCACCGGACTCACCTCCGGCCCGCAGGCGTGGCCCCTGCTCAAGCAGTACGGCGCCCTGCTCCCCTTTGCGGGCATCGCCATGGTTCTGGTGCCCGCCTCCCTCTCCCTCCTGGTCGGCCGCCGCCTGCTGAAGATCGAGCCGCCCCTGCTCATCGGCGCCATCGCGGGCCAGCAGTGCTCCACGCCGGCCATCACCTCGGTCACACAGGTCGCCGGAAGCTCCGTGCCCATGCTCGGCTACACCGTCACCTACGCCCTGTCCAACTTCCTGCTCCCGCTCACCGGCCCCCTGCTCGTCGGTCTTCTCGGAAGCCAGTCGCGGTGAAGGATGATCGACTTTCTCGACCGCAACGGTCACAGGGTGCCTGGTGGCCGGGCCGCTCCTAGGAGCCCGGCTCGAAGTGGGCATCGAGAACACCGTGGAAGACCTGTTCGTCACCTTTCCCCTCTTCGCTCTCGGCTACTTGGTGCGCCCTCAGCTCTTCCGCAGCATGCGTAAGGGCGGAGGCGGACTTCCACGGGTGATGCACGCGCTCGTTGTCCATGAGCAGGCCCGGTCGCGGACGACCACACTCGGCCACACGTCCCTACGCCGTGGGCAAAGCGCTGCTCGCCGAGCGGTCATCGTCATCCTCCATCACTGACGTAAGGACACTGCCGTGCCCAAGACCCACTTCACCCGCGAGGAGATCCGCTCCTTCGGACAGCTCTCCCCGTTCGAGCTCAAGGACAAGTTCCTCCAGGTCGCGCAGGAGGCGCAGGAGGATCGGCTCGGTCAGAAGGGCAAGACACAGATCCAGATGCTCAACGCCGGCCGGGGCAACCCGAACTGGACCGCCACCGGGCCGCGGGAGGCATTCCACGCGCTCGGCTACTTCGCCCTCTCCGAGTCCAGGCGGGTCTGGACCGCCGACGACCTCGGCGGGATGCCCGAAAGGGCCGGTGCGGGCGAACGCTTCGAGGCCTTCGTGCGGCAGAACCCCGGCCTGCCGGGGATCGAGCTCCTCCACCGGTGCGTCCACCACGCGCTCGGACGTTTCGGCTTCGACAAGGACGCCTTCGTCCACGAACTCACCGACAGTTCGATCGGCGACAACTACCCGGTCCCCGACCGGATGCTGCCCCACACGGAGCACGTCGTCCGCGCCTATCTGCACGAGGAAATGTTCGACGGGCACCCGCCCGAGGGTGAGCTGCGGCTCTTCGCCACCGAGGGCGGCACCGCGGCGATGTGCTACATCTTCGACTCGCTGCTGAAGAACGGGCTCCTGAAGAAGGGGGACCGCATCGCGCTGATGGTGCCCGTCTTCACGCCCTACATCGAGATCCCCGAACTCGACACCTACGAGTTCGACGTGGTGCGCGTCGAGGCCTCGCTGTTCGCGGAGTCCGGGGTGCGGCAGTGGCGCTATCCACCGGAGGAGGTCGCGAAGCTGGAGGACCCGACCGTCAAGCTGTTGTGCCTGGTCAACCCCTCCAACCCGCCCTCCCTCGCCCTCAGCGAGCGGGTGGTGCGGCAACTCGTGGACATCGTCGCCACCCACAACCCGAACCTGATCATCGTGACCGACGACGTCTACGGCACCTTCGTCCCCGGTTTCCGGTCGGTCGCCGCCGAACTGCCGCACAACACGCTGCTCGTGTACTCCTACTCCAAGCACTTCGGTGCGACCGGATGGCGGCTCGGGGTCATCGGGCTCAACGACGACAACGTCATCGACCGGACGATCGCCGCGCTGCCCTCCGACGAACGCGACCGGCTGCACCGGCGCTACTCCTCGCTCGCCCTGGAGCCGGAGAACATGCGCTTCGTCGACCGCATGGTCGCGGACTCGCGGCAGGTCGCGCTCAACCACACCGCCGGGCTCTCCCTGCCGCAGCAGGTGATGATGACCCTCTTCTCTCTTTTCGGCCTTCTGGAGGACGGCCGGGCGTACAAGGAGCGGGTCCGTGCCATCGTGCACCGTCGACTCGGCCTGCTTCTGGAGGGCGCCCAGGTGACGATCGCGAACGACGAAGGGCGGGCGGCCTACTACGTCGAACTCGACCTGATGGCCGAGGCGCGCCGCGTGCACGGGGAGGAGTTCGCCGACTTCCTCCGCAGCACCTACGAGCCGGTGGACCCCCTGTTCCGACTGGCCGAGCAGACCGGGGTCGTCCTTCTCAACGGCGGTGGCTTCGACGGCCCCGAGTGGTCGGTGCGGGTCTCGCTGGCCAACCTGGACGACCTGGACTACCTGAAAATCGGGCACCACCTCAGGCGGGTCTTCAACGAGTACGTCGAGGAATGGAAAACGGCCAGCACCGCGTGAGAAACCGCTTGGTGCTGCACAATCCGATCCTGCCCGACCCCACAGAATGCAGCAGCGAAACCATGAGCCTTTCTGACCTCACGCTGATGCGCATTTGAGTTTCGCATCGGCGAGGGCTTCGATGATGCCGTGCTGCCA
>NZ_JACADT010000580.1:0-3620 GCF_013421635.1 Streptomyces sp. UH6
ACGCTCTCCCGATCTCGGCCCGCCCCGCGCCCGTGACCGCGCCCTCGGGCCCCGCCCCCCGGGCGGCGTTCACCGGCACCGGCACCCTGCTCCGCTTCGCCGTGCGCCGGGACCGCGTCCGTCTCCCCGTCTGGCTGCTGGCCCTGCTCACCGGCACCCTGGCCACCGCCAACAGCTACGCCACCCTCTACGACTCCCCCGAGGCCCGGGCCACCGCCGCCCGGACCATGGCGACCCCCGCCGCGCTGGCCATGACCGGCCCCCGCCACTACCTCGACGACTACACCTACGGCGCCATGCTCAGCCACGAGATGGTCGGCTTCATGGGCGTGCTGGTGGGCCTGATGAGCGTCCTGATCGTCACCCGCCACACCCGCGACGAGGAGGAGACCGGCCGCGCCGAGCTGATCCGCTCCACCGTCGTCGGACGCCACGCGCAGCTCGCCGCCGCGCTCGGCCTCGCCGTCCTCGCCAACCTGGCGCTCGCCCTGCTCCTCGCCGTGGGCCTGGCCGGCCTCGGCATCGAGTCGGTCGACCTGGCCGGCTCGCTCGTCTACGGCTCCGCCCACGCCGCAGCCGGCGTCGTCTTCGCGGGCGTCGCCGCGATCACCGCCCAGATCACCTCCTCCACCCGAGGCGCCTCCGGGCTCGCCCTGGCCGTCATCGGCGCGGCCTACATCCTGCGGGCGGCCGGCGACACCGGGAACGAGGCGCTCTCCTGGGCCTCCCCGATCGGCTGGACCCAGCGCGCCTACCCGTACCTGGACGACCGCTGGTGGCCGCTGCTCCTCTGCGTGGGGGCGGCGGCCGCCTGCGCGGTCACCGGCTTCCTGCTCGCCGCCCGGCGCGACGTGGGCGCCGGACTGCGCCCCACCCGGCTCGGCCGCGCCACCGCCTCCCGGGCACTGACCAGCCCGGTCGGCCTCGCCCTCCGGCTCCAGCGCGGACTGCTGGCCGGATTCGGCGCCGGGCTCTTCGTGATGGGGGCGATGTACGGGTCGATCATCGGCGACATCGAGGACATGCTCGGCAGCGTCGACCAGATCCAGGAGGCCCTGGCCGAGATCGGCGGCGCCACCCTCGCCGAGTCCTTCGCGGCGATGGTGATGGTGGTCATCGCGGTGGTCTCCATGATCTACGTGGTGATGGCCACCCTCCGCGCCCGGGCCGAGGAGAGCGGCGGGCGCGCCGAGTCGCTGCTGTCCACCGGGATCACCCGGACCGCCTGGCTGGGAGGGCACCTGACGGTCGCCCTCCTCGGCGCCGTCGTCATGCAGCTGCTGGCCGGGCTCGGCTTCGGCCTCGCGGCCGCCGCCACGACCGGCGACCACGCCATGACGGGCGACCTGATCGCCGCCGCCATGGTCCACGTGCCGGCCCTGTGGACCGCGGCGGGCGTGGCCCTGGTGCTGTTCGGCTGGCTGCCCCGGGCGACCGCGCTGGCCTGGGCGGTGCCGCTGTACGCCTTCGTCGTCGGCTACCTGGGGCAGATCCTCCGGTTCCCGGAGTGGACCGCCGACGTGTCCCCGCTGGGCCACGTGCCCCAGCTCCCGGCCGCCGCCATGGACTGGACGCCGATGGCGGTGCTCACCCTGGTCGCCGCCGGGCTGTGCCTGACCGGGTTCGCGGGTTTCCGCCGAAGGGATCTGGACACGAAGTAGAGACCCGGGGAAGACCTCGGGGCGGTGCTCCGCGCGCTCTTCACGGCACCGGAACGGTCCGGGCTCCTTTAGCCTTGGACGTTCCGGTGCCGCCGCCGTGGCGGTACCCGGCGCAACGGCGATCAGAACGAGGAACCGAAGTAGGCCCATGCTGCGAGAAAATGCCGTGGGACCGGACTGGGAGAAGGAGTCGGCGCGGGTCGCGGCGGTGCGCCGCTACGAGATCCTCGACACACCACCGGACGGTTCCTTCGACCGCGTCGCCCGGCTCGCCGCCCGCGTCTTCCAGGTGCCCCTCGCCGCGGTGACCTTCGTCGACAGCGACCGCATCTGGTTCAAGGCCCGGCACGGCATGGACGACGTCACCGAGGTGAGCCGCGCCGACGGGCTGTGCGGCCTGGCCCTCCTCCACGACGGCCCCATGGTCATCCCCGACACCTTGGTGGACCCGCTGGCCGGGACGAACCCCATGGTCACCGGCCCGCTCGGGATCCGCTTCTACGCCGCCGCGCCGATCGTCACCGCCGACGGCCACAAACTGGGCACCGTCAGCATCCTCGACACCCGCCCCCGCACCCTCGGCGACGACGACGTCACGGCCCTCCAGGACCTGGCCGAGGTCGTGCTGGACGAGATGGAGCTGCGGCTGACCGCGCTGCGCGCCCTGCGCAGGGAGCAGGAACGGCGCCAGGCGGTGGTCCGCCAGGTGGAGGACGAGCGGGCCGCCCGGCTGCGCGCCGAGAAGGACCGCAGGGTGCTGGAGTCCCTGACCAGCACCCTCCAGCGGACCCTCCTCCCGCCGGCCCTGCCCGCCGTCCCCGGCCTGGAGCTGGCCTGCCACTACCACGCGGCCTCGGTGCACGACCTGGGCGGCGACTTCTACGACGTCTTCCCGCTCGACGGCGACCGCTGGGCGTTCCTGCTCGGCGACGTGTGCGGCAAGGGCCCGGACGCGGCCACCGTCACCGCGCTGGCCCGGCACACCCTGCGCGCCGCGGCCCACCACGCGCCGGACCCGGTGGCCGTCCTCGACACGCTGAACACCGAGCTGCTGGGCGACAGCCTGACCAGCAAGTTCTGCACGGCGATCTTCGGCGTCCTGACCCCGCGCGCGGAGGGCGGCTTCGAGGTCGAGCTGGCCACCGGCGGTCACCCCCCGGCGTACCACGTGGGCAGCGGGGCCGACGGCGCGCCGTCGGTCAGCCCGGTGAACCTGGAAGGAGGCATGCTGATAGGGGCGCTTCCGGAGGCCCGCTTCCGGTCCCGTACGGTCGTTCTGGCCCCGGGCGACGTGTTGCTCCTGTACACCGACGGGCTCATCGAGGCCAGGGCCGGCGAGGACAGACAGATGATCGGTGACGAGGGACTGTCCGCCTTCCTGGCGCGCCGCCGGGGCCTCGGCGGGGCCGCCGGGCTGGTGGAGGACATCGTGGATCTGCTGGACTCCCTCCCCGAAGGGGCGGAGGACGACGTGGCGCTCCTGGCGCTCTCGGTGCCCACCGCCGAGGACGCCGAGCGGCGGACGCCGGGCGTGACGTCCACCGCGCACACCACGACTTTGCCCACGGACGCTACGGACGAGGAGCGCTGAACGACGTGTCCGAGCAAGAGCTGCTCCTGACCGTGGAGGAGACCCACGGTCCGCTGGCCGTCGCCGCGGTCGGCGGTGAGATCGACTTCCACACCGCGCCGATGCTCCGCTCCCGGGTGCTCGAGCTGATCGAGCAGGGACGCGTCCGTCTCGTCCTGGACCTGTCACAGGTCGGGTTCTGCGACTCGGCCGGCCTCAACGCGCTGATCAACATCTGGCACGCCGCCCAGTCCCAGGGCGGCGCCATGGCGCTGGCCGCGGTGCCGGCCAGGCTGGACCGGATGCTCAAGCTGACCGGCCTCGACACGGTCCTGGCCATCCACCCCACCGCCGCCGACGCGATCGCCGCGGTCGGGCCGCGACCGGAC
>NZ_JACADT010000581.1:0-3616 GCF_013421635.1 Streptomyces sp. UH6
CTGCTCGCCGACGACGAGCACCTGATCCGCGGCGCGCTGGCCGCGCTGCTCGCCCTGGAGGACGACCTGGTGGTGGTCGCCGAGGCCGCCACCGGACCCGAGGCACTGGCCATGGCGCGGGCGCACCGGCCCGACGTGGCCGTCCTGGACCTGCAGATGCCGGGGCTCGACGGTGTGAAGGTCGCCACAGCGCTGCGGACCGAACTGCCCGATTGCCGGGTGATGGTGGTGACCAGCCACGGGCAGCCCGGCCACCTCAAGCGGGCGCTGGCGGCAGGCGTGCGCGGATTCGTGCCGAAGACGGTGAGCGCCCGGCGGCTGGCCGAGATCATCCGCACCGTGCACGCGGGGAACCGTTACGTCGACCCGGAGTTGGCGGCCGACGCGATCTCCGCGGGGGACTCCCCGCTGACCGCGCGAGAGGCCGAGGTGCTGGACCTCGCCTCGGACGGGGCGCCGGTCGCGGAGATCGCGGAGCGGGCCGGGCTCTCGCAGGGCACCGTCCGGAACTACCTCTCCTCGGCCGTCTCCAAGCTGGGCGCCGAGAACCGTCATACGGCGGCGCGTACCGCTCGTGAGCGTGGTTGGGTATAGTTGCTCTCGCGCCACGGCGCAAGGCGGACGTAGCTCAGTTGGTAGAGCGCAACCTTGCCAAGGTTGAGGTCGCGAGTTCGAGCCTCGTCGTCCGCTCCACGAAGAAGCCCCCGGTCATCGACCGGGGGCTTTCTCGTGTCCCGCCCTCAGCTCCAGCGGAGGCCGGTCAGGCGCTCGTAGGCCTCGACGTACTTGGCGCGGGTGGCGTCGACGATCTCCTGCGGGAGGGCCGGCGGCGGCTGCTCGCTCCGGCGGTCCCAGCCGGAGGCGTCCGAGGTCAGCCAGTCGCGGACGAACTGCTTGTCGTACGACGGCTGGGCGTGGCCCGGCTCCCAGACGTCGGCCGGCCAGAAGCGCGAGGAGTCCGGGGTGAGGACCTCGTCGGCGATGATCAGGCGGTCGCCGTCGAAGCCGAACTCGAACTTGGTGTCGGCCAGGATGATCCCGCGGTCGCGGGCCACGTCCCGGGCGCGCCCGTAGACGGCCAGGGTCGTCTGGCGCAGCTGCGCGGCGACGTCGGCGCCGACCTTGCGGGCGACCTCCTCGTAGGAGACGTTCTCGTCGTGCTCGCCGACCTCGGCCTTGGTGGCCGGGGTGAAGATCGGGGCGGGCAGTTCCGAGCCGTCCACCAGGCCCTCGGGGAGGGCGAGTCCGCAGACCGTGCGGGACTCCCGGTACTCGAGCAGGCCGGAACCGGTGAGGTAACCGCGGGCCACGCACTCCACCGGAACCATCTGGAGGTTCTTGCAGACCAGGGTGCGGCCGGCCCAGTCCTCGGGAGCGCCCTCGGGCAGCTCGGTGGCCAGGACGTGGTTCGGCACCAGGTCGGCGAGCTGGTCGAACCACCACAGGGACAGCTGGGTGAGCACCCGGCCCTTGTCGGGGATCTCGGTGGGCAGCACCCAGTCGTAGGCGGAGATGCGGTCGCTGGCGACCATCACGAGGTCGCCCGCCTCGTTGCGGTACAGATCGCGCACCTTGCCGGTGTGCAGATGTACCAGGCCCGGCACCTCGACCGGCTCGGGCTTTTCGACGAATCCGGACACGGTTCCTCCCCGTGGTTTGGTCCAATGCCTCGATTCTCCCGTACCGGGAGATCCGAGGCAGTCCGGGGGTGCGCGGGTGCGGTGCGGGTCCCCGCGCGGGGGTTCGGCCCGGGGAGGAACCGGTCGGGTCCGTTCAGTCCCGCTTGCAGATGCGGTCCAGCAGGTTGGCGGTCGCCTTCTGGATCCGCGGGTCGACGTGCCCGGGCCGGTCCAGGGCGGGGGACCAGGCGAACGTCCCGGACGCGAAGACCAGCGCGCCGGAGGGCGCCCGGTACAGGGACGTCTCCTGGTGCCGCCGCACGCCCGCGGAGTCCCGGTACGGCGAGTGGGCGAGCAGCACCCGCTCGTCGTGCACGGGGAGCGGGGTGCGCGGGAAGTAGCGGTCGGCCTCCCCCGCCACCAGGCCGGGGATCTCCTCGCCCTCCGAGATTCCGGAGCCGTCCCACAGCCAGTGGCCGGCGTTGCGGACGGTCATCGGTCCGGGTTCGGGCACCTGGCCTCCGTACTGGATGCCGAGCACCTCCTGCTCGGCCCGGTCGACCTCCCGCCAGAGCACCGGCCGGCCCGGGCCCCGGCGTTTGCGGCAGGTCAGCAGCCGGTCCGGCTCGCCGGAGGCGGACGGGCCCAGCTCGACCTGCCAGTACATGGAGTTGGCGGAGAGGAAGACCAGCGACGTGCCCTGGTCGCGGGCGAGTTCCACGGCCCGGCGCATCGGCTTCGACCAGTACTCGTCGTGGCCGGGGAAGACCAGACCCCGGTAGCGGCCCGGGTCGACGCGGCCGGCGTGCAGGTCGCGGGCGTCGGCGTAGGCGAGGTCGTAGCCGTACCGCTCGGCCCAGCGGACGAAGTCGTAGGCGTGCCCGACGTGCAGGGGCATCCCGGACCCCGCATAGGGGCGGTCGAAGGAGACCGTGGTGGCGGCGCCCCCCTCGCCGAGCAGACCGCCGTCGGTGTCCCACGCGTGGTAGAGGCTGGCACCGGTGCGGCCGTCCTCCGGGTACAGGTTGTACGCCTGCCAGGTGATGTCCGGCAGCAGGAGCAGCAGGTCGGCCGGGCGGCCGTCGCGGACCGTGAAGGGGACGTGCGAGCGGTGGCCGTCGGCGGTGGTGAGCACGGCGACGTACGCGCCGACCTGCCAGTCGGCCGGCACGGTCAGCCGCCAGGAGAGCCACCAGTGGTGGCAGGAGACCGTGCGGTCGGCGACCAGGGGCGGCGGCTGGACCAGCCCGGCCAGCCGGGGGCTGCTGGTCACCTTGGCGGCGCCGTGGCCGTCGTAGTGGCCGATCCGGTAGACGTCGATGCCGAACTCCTGCGGCGGCTCGACGGTGATCCGGAAGTCGATCGGCTCGCCGGGCGCGACGGCGCCGGGCGAGGCGAAGCCCTTGATCTGCCGGTGCACGTCGTCCGCGGGACGCGGGCCACCGGGCCGCGGGCCCGGCTCGTCCACGTACCAGGGCACCACCTTGCCGGTGTCGTCGAAGTACGTCTCGCCGCCGCGCAGCCACGGTAAGGGCCCCTGGCCGAACGGATCCGACACGCCGTGCGCGAGCGCCCCCGACTCCCAGCGGCGGATCCGCTCAGGCCCCATGTACAACTCCCCTCCCTGGACTTCTCCCTGCACCCGGCTCGTGCCGCCGGCTCATGCACCGGCTCAGCGCCGGCTCGTCCCCCTGCGCCGTTCCCCGCGCGCCGTGTGTGCCGTCTCCCCCCGCGGGCGGTGTGCCGGCGCCCCCACACGGTCACACCAGCCGTACCGGTTTCTCCGTGCGTACGCCCAGGTCGCGCAGCCAGGCGCGCAGGGGCACGGGGTCCCCCTCCTCGACCAGGCTCAGCACCCGGGAACCCAGATCGGCGACGCGTTCACCGCGTACCAGGAGGGCGGGGCCGTCCAGCCAGTCCAGCCCCGGGGCCGCGCCGGCCGTGTCGACGGCGGCGCAGCAGACCATGGCGGTGACGTGGTCGGCCAGCAGGTCCCG
>NZ_JACADT010000582.1:0-3608 GCF_013421635.1 Streptomyces sp. UH6
GGCGCCCACCCCGTCCGCGAGCGTCCGCGGGCCGCCGTGGCCAGTGCCTCGGCGGCCCGCGCCTACGCCGTCGCGGTGGTACGGGAGGAGTGGGAGACGCCGTTCCGCAGGGCGCCCGAGGGCGCCCTGGTCGATCTGCGCCTGGTCGTCTCCGAGCTGGTGTCCAACGCGGTCCGGCACGGCGGCGGCCTGACCGGCTTCGAGGCGCGGCCCGAGGCCGTGGGGGTGCGGGTGGTGGTCCGGGACGCCAGTGACCGGGTGCCGGACGCCGTGACCTCCCCCGGGCCCTTCCCCGAGGGGGAGGCACATCTGGAGCGGGCCGCTCCGGGCGGCTACGGGTGGCCGCTGATCCACCGGCTGGCCCGCGACATCCACGTCGAGCGGCTGCCGGAGGGCGGCAAGGCCGTGAGCGCGCTGATTCCCCTGACCTCGTCCCGTGAGGACTGACGGCGCGGCCGCCCCGCACCGGTCGAGGTCCACCTGGACCGTTCCCGCCAGGTCTCCCGCCAGATGTCTCACCAGGGCAGGAACACGTGGATGTCCTTGCCGTCCTCCCGCCGCACCACGCTGACCTGGTCGGACAGTGTGTGCACCAGGTGCCAGCCGATCCCGCCGCCGCCCCGGCTGGGCTGGAAGGGCCGCGGGGCCGGCGGTTCCGGGTTGGTGTCGCTCAGGATGGCGTGGACACCGTCGAAGGTGCGGCGCATCCGCAGCTCGAACCTGCCGGGCGCGTACTGGATCGCGTTGGCGGCCAGCTCGGTCACCACCAGCAGGATGTCGTCCCAGTGCTCGGGCGCCGACGGCGGGGAGGACCGGGTCAGCACCCGGAGGAACTCCTCGGCGGCGAGCCTGGCGTCCGTCACGTCCGGCAGTTCGCCGGGGAAGGCGGCCGTCAGGCGGTGTACCTCTTCGTCGTGGTGGGCAAGCGCGTCGTCCCCGCGCGGCTCGGATGCCATGGTGCCTTCCCCAGCCCGTCGGGCGCGGTGCTGTCGCGCAGTCTTCCTCTTCCTTCGTTGCTTGTTCCCGGAGGGGAGGAGGCTACGCGCACCGGTGGGGTGTGGGATGCGTCCCGCGACGGGTGCGCCGGAGGGCGCGGGAGCGGGCGTGCGAGCGAACCGGAGGGGACGGTTCCGGTGCGATGGGCCGGGGAACCCGGCGCCCATGAGCTACTCGAATCCCGATCCGGACCCGTCCCTTTCCACCGGCCTGGAGCCCGGCGGGGGAGTCCCGCCGGGCGAGACGCCGCCCGCGGAGAGCAGCATGCCCGAGGCCGGACCGCAGGAGACCACCCACAACCCGCCCAAGGGCTGGGCCAAGGGGCCCCTCGCGCTGATCCTGTTCGTCGTCCTGCTGGTGGCGGTCGGCCTGATCGGCTACGCCGTGGGCGTGTGGAACTGAGCGGCGCCCCGTCCCCCGGAGCGGGGCCGGGCGCCGAAGGGGCCGGGCGGCGCCTGCCGCCCGGCCCCTGTCGGACGAGGGTCAGGCCGGCCGCAGCCAGACGGTGGCCAGCGGCGGCACCGTCATGCGCAGGAAGCCGTCCTGCTGACGCTCCACCGTCCCCTCGTTGCGGACGTCACTGCCGCCGAAGCGCAGGTCGTCGGTGTTGAGCGTCTCCCGCCAGGAGCCGCCGGTCTCCTCGGGCACCCACAGCGCGTAGTCGTGGCGGACCACCGGGGAGAAGTTGCTGACCGACAGCAACGGCGCGCCGTCGCGGCCGTACCGGACGAAGGCCAGCAGGTTGTCGTCGGCGCTGTCGCAGGCCACCCACCGGAAACCGGCCGGGTCGGTGTCCCGCTGCCACAGCGCGGGCGTGCCCAGGTACTGGGCGTTGAGTTCACGCACCAGGTCCCGTACGCCCTCGTGGTCGGCCCGGGCGCCGTACGCCGCGTCGAGCAGCCACCACTCGGGACCGTTCTCCAGCTTCCACTCGTCGCCCTGCGCGAACTCCTGCCCCATGAAGAGCAGCTGCTTGCCCGGGTGGGCCCACATGAATCCCAGGTAGGCGCGGTGGTTGGCGCGCCGCTGCCACCAGTCGCCCGGCATCTTGGAGACCAGCGAGCGCTTGCCGTGCACCACCTCGTCGTGCGAGATGGGGAGCACGTAGTTCTCGCTGTAGGCGTAGATCATCGAGAAGGTCATCTCATGGTGGTGGTACTTGCGGTGCACCGGCTCGTGGCTGATGTACTCCAGCGAGTCGTGCATCCAGCCCATGTTCCATTTGAGGCCGAAGCCGAGGCCGCCACTGTCGGTGGGCCGGGTGACGCCCTCCCACGCGGTGGACTCCTCGGCGATCGTCACCACGCCCGGGTTGCGGCGGTACACGGTGGCGTTCATCTCCTGGAGGAAGCGGACCGCCGCCCAGTCCTCCCGCCCGCCGTGCTCGTTGGCCTGCCACTGCCCGTCCTCGCGGGAATAGTCCAGGTAGAGCATGGAGGCGACGGCGTCGACCCGCAGGCCGTCGATGTGGAACTCCTCGCACCAGTACACGGCGTTGGCGACCAGGAAGTTGCGCACCTCGGTACGGCCGAAGTCGAACTCGAAGGTGCCCCAGTCCGGGTGCTCGGCCCGCATCTCGTTGCCGGGCTCGTACAGGGGGAAGCCGTCGAACCGGGCCAGCGCCCAGTCGTCCTTCGGGAAGTGCGCGGGCACCCAGTCCATGATCACGCCGATGCCGGCCCGGTGCAGGCTGTCGACCAGGTACTTGAAGTCGTCCGGCGTGCCCAGGCGGGCGGTCGGGGCGTAGAAGCCGGTGACCTGGTAGCCCCAGGACGGGGCGAACGGGTGCTCGGCGACCGGCATCAGCTCGACATGGGTGAATCCGAGTTCCCTGACATAGGCGGGCAGCTGCTCGGCGAGCTGCCGGTAGGTGAGCCCCGGCCGCCAGGAGGCCAGGTGCACCTCGTACACCGAGAACGGCGCCTCGTGCACCGGGACGTCACCGCGGTGCGCCATCCACTCCTGGTCGCCCCACTCGTAGTGCGAGGCGGTCACCACCGAGGCGGTGGCGGGCGGGCACTCGGTGCGGCGGGCCATCGGGTCGGCCTTCAGCAGCCGGGTGCCGTAGCTGGTGGCGATCTCGAACTTGTAGAGGGCGCCCTCGCCGACGCCGGGGAGGAACAGCTCCCAGACACCGGACGCGCCCAGCGAACGCATCGGGAAGGCGGAGCCGTCCCAGAAGGTCGAGTCCATCGCGACCCGGACCCCGGAGGCGTTCGGCGCCCAGACCGAGAACCGGGTGCCGGTCACCCCCTGGTGGACCATGGGCTCCGCGCCCAGGGCCTTCCACAGCTGCTCGTGCCGGCCCTCGCGGATCAGGTGGAGGTCGAACTCGCCCAGCGCCGGCAGGAACCGGTACGGGTCCTCGGTCTCGACCTCGGTCTCCGGGTACACCACGTGCAGCCGGTACCCGGGAATCGTCTCCAGCGCGAGCAGGCCGCCGAAGAGGCCGTCGCCCTCGTCGTTCAGCGGGACGTGCCGTCCGCCGTCGAGGACCAGGCTGACCCCCCGCGCCCCGGGCCGCAGGGCACGGAAGCGCACTCCCTCCGCCACCGGGTGGGCGCCGAGCAGGGCGTGCGGGTCGTGGTGGCAGCCGGAGAGCAGCCGGTGGC
>NZ_JACADT010000583.1:0-3607 GCF_013421635.1 Streptomyces sp. UH6
GGCTCGGCGCCGCGCTCGGCCAGCTCGGCGTCGGTGAGCGGGCCCAGCAGCCGCAGGACGTCGGCCACGCCCTCCGCGTCCTTCACCCGGCGGTCCTCGGTGAGCCACTGGAGCTCCCGCTCCAGCTCGGTGAGCACGTCGGCGTCGAGCAGTTCGCGCAGCTCCGCCTGGCCGAGGAGTTCGGCCAGCAGCCGGGAGTCCAGGGACAGCGCGGCGGCCCGCCGCTCGGCGAGCGGGGAGTCGCCCTCGTACAGGAACTGGGCGACGTAGCCGAAGAGCAGGGACCGGGCGAACGGCGACGGCTCGGGCGTGGTCACCTCGACCAGGCGGACCTTGCGGGACTCGATGTCGCCCATCAGCTCGGTCAGCCCGGGCACGTCGAACACATCCTGGAGGCACTCGCGGACCGCCTCCAGGACGATCGGGAAGGAACCGAACTCGCTCGCCACCGACAGCAGCTGGGCGGCCCGCTGGCGCTGCTGCCAGAGCGGCGTCCGCCGGCCCGGGTTGCGGCGGGGCAGCAGCAGGGCGCGGGCGGCGCACTCACGGAACCGGGACGCGAAGAGGGCGGAGCCGCCGACCTGGTCGGTGACCAGCCGGTCGACCTCGCCCCGCTCGAAGGCGACGTCGGCCGCGCCCACCGGCGCCTGCTCGCCGTCGTACTCCAGGCCTGCCCGGGCGGGGTCCTGGTCCATCAGGTCCAGGCCCATCAGATCGGCGTCCGGCAGGCGCAGCACGATGCCGTCGTCGGCGTGCATCACCTGGGCGTCCATGCCGTAGCGCTCGGACAGGCGCGCGGACAGGGCCAGCGCCCAGGGGGCGTGCACCTGCGCGCCGAACGGGGAGTGGACGACGACGCGCCAGTCGCCCAGCTCGTCGCGGAACCGCTCCACCACGATGGTGCGGTCGTCGGGGACGTGGCCGCAGGCCTGGCGCTGCTCGGTCAGGTAGGCGATGACGTTGTCCGCCGCCCAGGCGTCCAGGCCCGCGGCGAGCAGCCGCAGCCGGGCGTCCTCCTCGGACAGCGAACCGACCTCGCGGAGGAACGCGCCCACCGCGCGCCCCAGCTCCAGCGGGCGGCCGAGCTGGTCGCCCTTCCAGAAGGGCAGCCGCCCCGGTACGCCCGGCGCGGGGGAGACCAGCACCCGGTCGCGGGTGATGTCCTCGATCCGCCAGGAGCTGGTGCCGAGCGTGAACACGTCGCCCACGCGGGACTCGTAGACCATCTCCTCGTCGAGCTCGCCGACCCGGCCGCCGCCCTTCTTCGGGTCGGAGCCCGCGAGGAACACGCCGAACAGCCCGCGGTCCGGGATGGTGCCGCCCGAGGTGACGGCCAGCCGCTGGGCGCCGGGCCGGCCCGTCACCGTGCCCGTCACCCGGTCCCACACCACGCGGGGCCGCAGCTCGGCGAAGGCGTCGGACGGGTAGCGGCCGGCCAGCATGTCCAGCACGCCGTTGAACGCCGACTCCGGCAGCGAGGCGAACGGCGCGGCCCGGCGGACCAGCGCCAGCAGCTCGTCCACCTGCCAGCCGTCCACCGCGGTCATCGCCACGATCTGCTGCGCCAGCACGTCCAGCGGATTGGCGGGCACGCGCAGCGACTCGATGGCACCGGTGCGCATCCGCTCCGTCACCACGGCGGCCTGCACGAGATCACCGCGGTACTTGGGGAAGACGACGCCGGTGGACACCGCGCCCACCTGGTGCCCGGCGCGGCCCACGCGCTGCAGGCCGGAGGCGACCGACGGGGGCGACTCCACCTGGACGACCAGGTCCACGGCGCCCATGTCGATGCCCAGTTCCAGGCTGGAGGTGGCGACCACGGCGGGCAGCCGGCCCGCCTTCAGGTCCTCCTCGACCTGGGCGCGCTGCTCCTTGGAGACCGAGCCGTGGTGCGCCCGGGCGATCACCGGGGGAGCGCCCTGCGCGGCGCCGGAGCCGCCCATCAGCTCGGCCGGGGAATGCTCCTCGGGCAGCGGCTCGCCGGTGGCCCGTTCGTAGGCGATCTCGTTGAGCCGGTTGCACAGCCGCTCCGCCAGACGGCGGGAATTGGCGAAGACGATGGTCGAGCGGTGCGACTGCACGAGGTCGGCGATGCGCTCCTCCACGGAGGGCCAGATCGACGGCCGCTCGCCGTCCTTGCCGGCGTCCGTGGCGGGGGAGCCGCCCAGCTCGCCCATGTCCTCCACGGGGACGACCACCGACAGGTCGAACTCCTTCCCGGACGGCGGCTGGACGATCTCGACCCGGCGCTGCGGCGAGAGGTAGCGGGCCACCTCGTCGACCGGGCGGACGGTGGCCGACAGGCCGATCCGGCGGGCCGGACGGGGCAGCAGCTCGTCCAGCCGCTCCAGGGAGAGGGCCAGATGGGCGCCGCGCTTGGTCCCGGCCACGGCGTGCACCTCGTCGAGGATCACCGTCTCGACGCCGGTCAGCGCCTCCCGGGTGGCGGAGGTCAGCATCAGGAAGAGGGACTCGGGCGTCGTGATCAGGATGTCCGGCGGCCGGTTGGCCAGCGACCGGCGCTCGGCGGCGGGGGTGTCACCCGAACGGATGCCCACCCGGACCTCGGGCTCGGGCAGACCGAGCCGCACCGCCTCCTGGCGGATACCGGTCAGCGGGCTGCGCAGATTGCGCTCCACGTCCACCGCCAGGGCCTTCAGCGGCGACACGTAGAGCACCCGGCAGCGCTTCTTCGGCTCGGCGGGCGGGGGCGTGGAGGTCAGCTGGTCCAGGGCGGCGAGGAAGGCGGCCAGCGTCTTGCCGGAACCGGTGGGGGCCACCACCAGGACGTCCGACCCCTCGCCGATGGCCCGCCAGGCCCCGGCCTGGGCCGAGGTGGGCGCGGTGAAGGCGCCCGCGAACCAGCCGCGGGTCGCGGGGGAGAAGCCTGCCAGGGCGGGATGGGGGGTGCCGGCCATGGCTCCATCCTGCACCTCACCACCGACACTCGCCGCTGACCTGCCCGAATATCGAACACGCTGACCGGAAGGCGGCCGGCCTGCCTAGGCTGCGGGCGTGGCACACGAGACAGCGCACACGCAACGTCCTGACCAGCCGGATCCCGCCGACGCCAAGCCCGACGCGGCGGTGGTCCGTGACGCCCTCGGGGTCGGCGTCGCGGTGGGACTGTCCGGCTTCGCCTTCGGGGTGACCTCCGCGGGCGCCGGGCTCACCCTGCTGCAGACCTGCCTGACCAGCCTGCTCATCTTCACCGGCGCGTCGCAGTTCGCCCTGGTGGGAGCGCTGGCGGCGGGCGGCAACCCGTTCACGGCGGCGGCCGGGGCCTTCTTCCTCGGCGTGCGGAACGCCTTCTACGGCCTGCGGCTGTCGCAGCTGCTGGCGCTGCGTCCGGCGGTTCGGCCGGCTGCTGCCCAGTGGGTGATCGACGAGACCACGGCGGTGGCCCTGGCGCAGCCGACCCGTCGGGCGGCGCGGATCGGTTTCACCGTCACCGGCGTCACCCTCTACCTGCTGTGGAACCTGACCACGCTGCTCGGCGCGCTGGGCGCGGAGGCGATCGGGGACACCGAGGCGTGGGGGCTGGACGCCGCCGGCCCGGCCGTCTTCCTGGCCCTGCTGGCGCCGATGCTGCGCAGCGCCGTGG
>NZ_JACADT010000584.1:0-3603 GCF_013421635.1 Streptomyces sp. UH6
CTCAGCGCAGCAGGCGCGCCGGGACCGCGTCGGCCAGCGCGCCGTAGCCCACCGGGTTGAGGTGGAGGTGGTCGCCGGTGTCGTAGGCGGGGAGCAGCGTGGTGGGCGCCTGCGGGTCGCGGACGGCGCGGTCGAAGTCGACCACCGCGTCGAACACGCCGCTGTGGCGGATCCAGTCGTTGACCCGCTTGCGCGCCGCTTCGCGGTGGCCGTCCGGGTCGTCGTACATGTCGTTGCCGCCGAACGGCGTGAGGGTGGCGCCGTAGACGGCGATCCCCGCGGCGTGGGAACGGTCGACGATCTGCCGGTAGGCGGCGATCAGGTCGTCGGCGGTGGCCTCCTGGGCCGATGCGGTGGCCTCGGCGGTGCCCAGGTCGTTGACGCCCTCGAAGACCAGCGCCCAGCGGGCTCCGCTGCGCACCAGCACGTCGCGGTCGAGGCGGGCGAGCACGTTGGGGCCGAGCCCGTCGTGCAGCACCCGGTTGCCGCCCGCCGCCTGGTTGAGGACGGCCACGTGGGCGGTCGAGGGCGAGCGGAGCAGTCGCTGGTGGAGCTGGTCGGTCCAGCGGTCGTTGCCGTTGGTGGTGGAGCCCCGCCCGTCGCTCAGGGAGTCGCCGATCACCACGAGGCCGGCGGCGCGCGGGTCCTCGGACCAGGTCTCCGCGCCGCTGAGGAGGTACCAGTGGTCGGTACGGGTGGCGCCGGGCAGGTCGGCGGCGGTGGCGTGGTCGCCCTTGGCCAGGTAGGAGGAGGTGCGGGAACCGGGGTGCGAGGTCACCGACGAGGACGCCTGGCCCTCGGCGAGGTAGACCGTCACGGTCAGGTTGGTTCCGGCAGGCACCTTCATCCGCACCGGGTCGGAGACCATCTGGGCGCCCATCGGCACCACGGTCGAGCTCCGTCCGCCGAAGGTGACCTGCCGGGCGGAGCCGGGCTCGATCGCGGCGACGCCCGCCGCGCCGCCGGCCGGGAGGGCCACGGAGACGCGGGTGAGGGGGAGTTCGGCCCCGCCGAAGGCGTTGGAGAAGCGCAGCCGCAGCTTCTCCCCCGCGACGGTGGTGCGGATGGTCTGCCGCAGGGTGCTGTCGGCCAGGACCGACTCGCCGTCCGTGTAGGGCGCGGGCGGCATGTTGTGGGGTTCGGTGAGCTGCGGCATGGACACCCAGGTGTCCACCCAGTGGGCGCCGCCGGGGCCGATCCCGGGTTCACGGTCCTGGGCCGTGCCCCCGCCCGGGGCGCCGGTGGCGGTGGCCGTGACGGTCACCACGACGGCGACCGAGGCCACCGCCGCGGTCCTGAGCATGGCCCCGGCGCGATCCCGGAGCCTGAGCCGGGCAGCAATCCGGCTGCATCTTTCGCGAAACGACGTCGACGACGGCATGAGGCTCCCTCACGATGCGCTGCTCCGCGCCCCGTGTCGTCGTGTGCCGGAGCGACGCGGGACGCCCGATTCGAAACTTTCGAGAATTACGCGAAAGTTTCCGCGAGGCAAGCTACGGAGCGCGGCCCCACGCGTCAACACTGCGGACACGATTGACCGTTGACTCGCCACCGGAGATACGGGACCGGTCACGGAGGGCGCCCGGGAGGCCGTGCCCTTCCCGGGCGGCGAGGTGTCAGGTGCGCGGGGCGCGGCTCGCCCGGACCCGCGTCGACCGCTCGAAACATGTCGGCGCGCGGGACGATCCGGTTCGTGCGCGGTCGGCACGGCCGGGAACGCGCACAGTTGCCCCGCGGCGTTCCGGCGGGCGCGCCGGGCCTAGACCGGCTGGCGGAGCGTCTCGGCGGCCTCGGAGACCCGCCGGATGAGGTCGACGAAGAGGTCCTGCTCCTGCGCGCTGAGCGGGGCGAGCAGCACCTGGTTCATCCGGGCGGCCCGGACCGTGAGCCGGCGGTGGGTGCGGGCGCCCTCCTCGGTGAGGCGCAGCAGGTACCGGCGCCCGTCCTGCGGGTCGCGCACCTTGTCCAGCAGCTCGCGGCGGATGAGGCGGCCCACCACCTCGGCGACCGTGGAGCGGTCGAGTGAGACCCGCTCGCCCACCGTGCGCTGGTCGAGGCCGGGCTCCGCCGTCACCGCGTTCATCACGGCGTACTGCGGCGAGGTGATCTCCTCGGACACCATCGCGTTCCAGAGCAGGGTGTGGGCCTGCTGCAGGCGTCGAGCGAGATGCCCGGGATGGGTGGTGAGGTCCACCGCGGCCATACGCTCTCCCGAGGACCGTTTCGGTTTCGTTGGTGCACGGAACAATAGTCGCTGCGCGGCCTTCTGTCGCCTCCCGCGCGAAGCCGCGCCGCAACCACATCTGCCCTGATTGCAGCCGAGATCTTGACCTCTCGACGGGAACGGTGAAAACGTGTGCTCCGCCCCGCCGAAATACTCAGTGCCCTGACTAAATGATCCGGTCGGGGTTGTGGCTGCGGCGGGTGCGGTCCGAAGGGGTGTGCCGGCCTCTTCGGCCCGTGTCCGCCCGAACGAAGGAGAGTCGCCGCCACCATGGCCCTCACCCAGCACGACATCGACAAGGAGATCGCCGCCGAGCGCGACGCCTACGAGCAGCGCGTCGCCGGCGGCGCCCCGGTGGAGCACCACCCGGACCGCGGTTACGCCCCGTACCGCTCCTCGGTGCTGCGCCATCCCCGGCGGCCCCCGGTCGCCATCGACGTCACCAAGGACCCCGAACTGGTGGAGCTCTCCTCCCCCGCCTGGGGCGAGCGCGACATCACGGAGCTGGACAACGACCTGACCCGCCAGCACCGCGGCGAGCCGGTCGGCGAGCGCATCACCGTCGAGGGACGTCTGCTCGACCGTGAGGGCCGTCCCGTCCGCGGTCAGCTGGTCGAGATATGGCAGGCGAACTCGGCCGGCCGGTACGCCCACCAGCGCGAGCAGCACGACGCCCCGCTGGACCCGAACTTCACCGGCGCCGGCCGCACCCTCACCGACGAGCACGGGTTCTACCGGTTCACCACGATCCAGCCGGGCCCCTACCCGTGGCGCAACCACACCAACGCCTGGCGGCCCGCGCACATCCATTTCTCGGTGTTCGGCCGGTCGTTCACCCAGCGTCTGGTCACCCAGATGTACTTCCCGAACGACCCGCTGTTCCCCTACGACCCGATCCTGCACGCGGTCACCGACCAGGCCGCCCGGGACCGTCTGGTCGCCACCTACGACCACAACCTCTCGGTGCCCGAGTTCTCCCTCGGCTACCGCTGGGACATCGTGCTCGACGGCCCGAGCGCCACGTGGATGGAAGAAGGACGCTGACCGCCATGACCGACATCGCCACCACCGACTCCCCCGGCGCGGGAGCCGTGCTCCCGACGCCGTCCCAGACCGTCGGACCCTTCTACGGCTACGCGCTGCCCATTCCCGACGGCGGGAACATCGCCCCCGTCGGCCACCCGGACACCGTCACGGTGCACGGTCACGTCTACGACGGCGAGGGCAACCCGCTGCCGGACGCCCTGGTCGAGCTGTGGGGCGCGGCGCCGGACGGCTCGGTGCCGACGGCGACCGGCTCGATGCGCCGCGACCCTGCCTCGGGCGGGTTCGTCGGACGCAACGGGCTGGAGTTCACCGGCTGGGGCCGGATCCAGACG
>NZ_JACADT010000585.1:0-3601 GCF_013421635.1 Streptomyces sp. UH6
CGGGTCGAGCGGCGGCAGGCCGGGCGACTCCAGCAGCGCGGCCAGGCGGTCGCGGGCCGCGTCGAAGGCGTGCGCGTAGTCGCCGTCGGCGGCCACGCCCTGCCGGGCCAGCCACTGCTCGTCGGGGACCGGCAGGCGTCCGGCGTCCAGGTCGTCGAAGGACGCGAGGACGCCCGAGCCGGTGAAGTGGTGGTTGCCGAGCGCCTCGCGCACCCCGAGGTCGGTGAGGACCGCGGTGGGGATGCGGCGGTGCAGGGACTCCAGGGCGGCGGTGGAGGAGACCGTGACCAGCAGGTCGGTGCGGTCCAGCACCTCGCCCATGTGGCCGTACACCAGGCGGAGGTTGGCCGGCGGTTCCAGGCCCCGCACCAGCTTCTGGTACGGCAGTTCCTCGATGTGGGTGGTCTGCTCCCCGGGCCGCGAGCGGAGCTTGAGGAGCACCTCCCGCTCGGGGTGGCGGCGGGCGTGGCGCACCAGACGCTCCAGCAGGTACGTCCGGTCCTTGCGGGACTCCGGGACGGAGGGCTGCGCGGCGAACACCACGGTGTACGGCCGGTCCTCGCCGCCGCCCCGGTAGGGCTCGCCGCCCAGGAAGGGCAGCGCCACCTCGGTGACCGGTCCGGCGTCCGCGCCCACGCCCTCGTAGACGGCGCGGAAGCGGTCGGCGTCCTGGCGGGAGTTGGCCAGCACCAGGTCGGCCCCGTGGCGCAGCAGCAGGCCGTCCGCGAGCTTCTCGTAGACGATCCCGACGTAACCGGTGACCACCACCGGCCGCCGCCCGCCGCTCCGCGCCCCCCACGCGTGGCGCAGGCCGTGCAGCATCGCCTGGACGCCGCCGCCCACCAGGGCGAGCAGCACGACGTCGAACGGCTCGTCGGCGGCCTCGCGGAGGAACTCGACGGCGCTCACCTCGCGCAGCGAGTCCGACCCGACGCCGACCTCGGCGAGCTGACGGGGCGTGGGGGTGGCGCGGCCGCGCAGGAGGCGGCCCTCGACGCGGACCTCCCGGCCGGCGGGCGCCAGCCGCCGTGCGGTGAGCGCACCCCATTTCCACCGGGTGTCGGAGTCCGCGACGACGGCGACCCTCAGGGCCGCGGGCGCCGGGCCCCGCGTTTCTGATTCCGTGGTACTTGCTGGCACACCCGGAACGCTAGGAAGCCATTCCGAGGGGCGGCCCAACCGCACTCCAACAAACGGTGAACAGAAGGCCGCCGAGAAACCAATCGGCCGGTGGGAGGCTTTCGGGAAAACGCGGTTCACGTGTTTTCCGGTCCCTGTTCACCCGCAGTCCACCGAAGGATAAGAATCCGTGCCGGGCGAGCGCCTAGCGTCGAACGCGTGGTCAAGCTCTCCGTGATCGTCCCCTTCCACAACGTGCGGCAGTACGCGCCCGACACCCTGAGGAGCCTTGAGGCCAACGCACGACCCGACGTCGAGTTCCTTCTGGTCGACGACTGCTCGACCGACGACACCCCGGCCCTGCTCGAGAGGGCGGAGCGCGGCCTGCCGGGCGCGCGGCTGCTGCGGCACGAGCGCAACCGGGGCATCGCCGCCGCCCGCAACACCGGCCTGGAGGCCGCGCGGGGCCGTTACGTCACCTTCCTGGACGGGGACGACTGGCTCGCCCCCGGCCACTACGGGCGGCTGATCGCGGCCATGGACGACCTGGGGTGCGACTTCGTCCGCACCGACCACGTCCGCTCCACCGGCCGCGAGCGGGTGGTCCAGCGGGTGCCGCACGGGCGGCGCAACGCCGTGATGAGCCCGCGCGAGGCGATCCTGCCGGCGGACCGCTCGACCTCCGTCGACTACCCGTTCGTCTGGGCCGACGTCTACCACCGCCGGCTCGACGACGACCGGGGCCTGCTCCGCTTCACCGAGGGCCTGCACACCTGTGAGGACCGGCTGTGGACCTGGCGGCTGCACCGGGAGGCCGAGTCGTTCGCCGTGGTGAACCTGTACGGCGTCTTCTACCGCCGGGGAGTGGCCTCGTCGCTCACCCGGGTCGGCGACGAAAGGCAATTGGATTTCCTGCGCGCATTCGACCTGGTAATGGCGGAGACCGCCGAGGACCGGGACGGGGAAGAACTCCTGCCGAAGGTGGTGCGGACGTATTGCGCGATGATGTGCCATCACCTGGCCGCGGACGCGGAAGGCAGATATCAGCCGTCGGTCGGCCGGAAACTGCGCACGCTGACCGCCGCCGCGCTGCGCCGGATGCCGCAGGAGGTGCTGGAGCGGACCCTCGACACGATGGACGCGGAACGCGCCACCCGGCTGCGCCGGCTGCGCCGCCGCCCGGCCGTGGGAGCCGCCGCGTGACCACGCAGATCCTCCTCGCCTCGACCCTGTACGGCGCCGCCACCCTGGCCGCCGCCGTGGACGCCGGCTGCTTCGGCGCCGCCGACCGCCGGATCCTGCTGGTCTCCAACAACGCCGCCGTTCCCGAGACCACCCCCGCGCTGGACGCGACGCCCGGCTTCGCGGCGCTGCGCGACCGCTTCGACGAGGTGCTCTCCTGGAACGGGACCATCGCCCCGTTCCACCCCTCGGGCTGGGTCCCCCGCCCCGAGGACGCCGTCCTGTGGGAGCGTCACCTCCGGCTGGCCTGGGGACTGGGCGACGACGACGTCGAGCTGGCCGTGGAGTCGATCCAGGCACAGCCCGCGCTGGGCGTCACGCAGATCTTCACCGGCGCCCCGGTGACCGTCTACGCGGACGGCCTGATGAGCTACGGGCCCACCCGGATCAAGCTGGACCCGCTGGTCGGCACCCGGGTCACCCGGCTGCTCCACCTGGACCTGGTGCCGGGCCTGCGCCCGCTGCTGCTGACCGAGTTCCGGGTCCCCGCCGAGCTGGTGCCCACGGACGCCTTCCGCAAGGTCCTCGACGAACTGGCCGACCACGAGGAGCTGCCCCGCCTTCCCCGGGGGGCGGCGCTGCTGCTCGGCCAGTACCTGTCCGCGCTGGACATCCTCACCCCCGACGAGGAGGAGGCGCTGCACCTGCGGATGGTGCGCGGGGCGGTGGCGCTCGGCCACCGGTCGCTGGTGTTCAAGCCGCACCCCACCGCCCCGGCGGCCTGGCACCGGGCGGTGCAGGACGAGGCCGAACGCCTCGGTGCCGAGCTGACCGTGCTGGACCTGCCGGTCCTGGCCGAGGTGCTGTTCCGCCGGACCGGCCCCGCCCTGGTCGTCGGATGCTTCTCCACGGCGCTGCTCACCGCCTCCGCCCTGCACGGCCTGCCGGTGGCGCGGACCGGCACCACCATGCTGCTGGACCGGCTGACGCCGTACCAGAACAGCAACCGGATCCCGGTGACGGTGGTCGACGCGCTGCTGCCCGACCTGGGCGACGCCGACGCGGTGCGCGAGCAGCGGCCCGGGACGACGGCCGAGGAGCTGGGGGAGCTGGTGACCGCGGTGGGCTACGCGATGCAGGCGAAGATCCACCCCTCGCTGCGCCCGGACGCCGCGCGGTTCCTCGGGGCGCATCAGGACGAGCGCTGGCTGCGGTACTTCAAGCGCCGCCGGCTGGCCTCGCTGGGCCTGCCCGGCGGGCTGCCGTCCGGTCTGTCGTTCCTCCCCGACAACCGGCTGGC
>NZ_JACADT010000586.1:0-3594 GCF_013421635.1 Streptomyces sp. UH6
CGCCCTGTGCGAGGACGTCGTCGCCAAGCGCGCCACCGCCCCCGGTCCGGCCGTCACCCTCCAGGCACCGGACGCCGCCTGGACGCTGCCGGGCGACGGTGCCCCCGTGCGGGTGACCGGCGGCCTGCCCGCCCTCGCCGCCTACCTCACCGGACGGGACGCCGGCCCGCACGCCGCGGACGGCACGCCCGCCCCCGTGCTGGGCCCCTGGCTCTGACCCAGGTCCCGCCCCGCCACCGAAGGAACTGATCATGAATTCTGAATCCAGCGCCGCGGACCGGCCCGACGTCCTCGTGGTCGGCGGCGGCATCGGCGGCCTCAGCACCGCCTTCGCCCTGACCCGCCGGGGCCTGCGGGTGCGCGTCCTGGAACGCGCGCCGGAGTTCGGCGAGGTGGGCGCCGGCCTGCAGATCGCCCCCAACTGCACCCGCATCCTCGCCGAGTACGGCCTGCTGGACGAAGCCAAGCGGCTGGGCGTCGTCCCCGAGTCCATGGTGATGAGGGACGCGCTCGACTCCACCGAACTGACCCGGCTGGACCTGCGCGACCTCGAACGCCGTTACGGCTTCCCGTACATGGTGATCCACCGCAGCGACCTGCACGGGATCTTCCTGCGAGCCTGCGAACGCGCCGGGGTCGAGCTGCTCACCGACCGGACCGTCACCGGCTACGAGAACGTCACCCACGACGACGGCACCACCGGCGCCCTGGTCCGCCTGGAGGACGGCGGCGTCCAGGAGGCCCCGCTGGTCGTCGCGGCCGACGGCCTGCACTCGGTGGCCCGGCGGCAGCTCGTCGGCGACGACGTGGTCAGCTCCTCCTACGTCGCCTACCGCGCGGCCGTGCCCATCGAGAAGGTCCGCCGCACGGGCCGCGACGGCGGCGGCGTCGCGGAGAAGGACGTCACCCTCCACGTCGGCCCCGGCTGCCACTTCGTGCAGTACGCCCTGCGCGGCGGCGAGATGTTCAACCAGGTCGCCGTCTTCGAGTCGCCCAAGGCCCTGGCCGGCCAGGAGGACTGGGGCACCCCGGACGAGCTGGACGCGGCCTTCGAGGCCACCTGCGACACGGTGCGCGACGGCATCCCGCTGATGTGGCGGGACCGCTGGTGGCGGATGTTCGACCGCGACCCGATCGAGACGTGGGTGCACGGCCGGATCGTGCTCCTCGGCGACGCCGCGCACCCGCCGCTCCAGTACATGGCGCAGGGCGCGATCATGGCGATCGAGGACGGCTGGGTGCTGTCCGAGCACCACGCCCGGATGGCGGACGCCGCCGGCGAGGGCGGGACGCCGGACTGGGACGGCGCGCTCGCGGCGTACGAGGCGGTCCGTGTCGAGCACTGCCGCCGGGTGCAGACCACGGCCCGCTCCTGGGGCGAACTGTGGCACCTCGGCGGCGAGGACCGGGTGCGGCGCAACGAGGTCCTGCTGGCGCGCGACACCTACGACTACTCCTTCACCGACTGGGTCTACGGCCCGACCGCGCTCACCCCGGACGAGGAGCCGGAGATGTTCACACCGATCCCGGTGACCTCGCGGGACTGAGGCGGGCAGCGGGCAGGGGGCGACGACCGCGCGGTCGTCGCCCTCTAGGATCTCGTCCATGGCGAACCTTCGTGAGGCACAGAAGCGGATGACTCGCCGGCTGCTGATGGAGTCGGGACTCGAGCTGTTCACGGCGAAGGGCTACGCCGCCACCACGGTCGACGACGTCGCGAAGGCGGCGGGCACCACACGGGTGACCTTCTACGCCTACTTCCCCTCCCGCGGCGAGCTGATGAAGGCGCTCATCGACGAGCAGCTCAACGAGGTGCTCCAGCGCGTCCGCTCCTCCGAGCACGGCTCCACCGCCCAGGACCTCGTCGCCACCGTCGCCGAGGGGACGCCGGAGGCGATCACCGCCTGGCTGCGCGCCACCGCGGACAACTGGCCGGCCATCCGGCCGATCATCCGCATCGGCCGCGAGGCCGCGGTGATCGAGCCGGAACTCAAGGACCTGGTCGAGCGCTGGCTGGAGGAAGCCATCAGCGACATCGAGGACGGACTGGAGCGCGCCGGGCGCTTCCGGCCCCACCAGCGCCACTTCCGCGGCGTCCTCGCCATGGCCGAGCTGGACTTCGTCGCCCAGCACTGGGACGGCGCCGACTGGAAGCTGACCCGCGAGCAGATGCTCGACGAACTCGGCGAGAGCTGGGTCCGGCTCCTCACCTGACACCTCGCGCCCCGTCGGCTCAAGCCCCGTCGGCTCACGCCGCGCCAGCTCACGCCGCGGCACCTCGTGCACCGGCACCTCACGGCTGCCGCGCCGCCTCCACGAGCAGTTCCCGGAGCCATGCGACGAAGTGCTCGTCGGCCGGCCGCGGGTTCCACACCATGTCGATCCCGAGCCCGGGCAGCGGGAAGGGGAACTCCTCGATCCGCAGGCCGGTCAGCGTCCGCATGGCGGCGGCCACCCGGTGCCGCAGCAGGGCGACCCCGCCCGCCCGGGCGACCAGGTAGGGCACCAGCAGGAAGTCGGAGACCAGGCGGCCGACCCGGTAGGCGACGCCCTTCTCCTCCAGCACCGCGTACGGGAAGACCCGGCGGTCGGTGTCGACCACGATGTGCGGCTGCGTGGTCAGGAGGTCGAGCGCGGTCGCCTCCGGCGGACTGTCCGGGGCGGCCACCACCACGCAGCGGTCGTCGTACAGCCGCTCGCGCGGGTACGGCGAGAAGTGCCCCTCCGAGAGCAGCACCACGTCCACGCCCCGGTCGGTGAAGGTGGCCTCCGTCGGCACCGTGATGGTGTGCAGCCGCAGGGTGGCGTGCGGGGCGCGCTCGGCGACCAGCCGCGCCAGGGCGGGGCCCACCACGAACGCCGTGCTGGTCGTCATGGCGACGGTGACCACGCGCGCGTCGGTGGCCGGGTCGAAACGCGGCAGGTTCACCACGTGGGCCGCCTGCCGCAGCGCCGCGCGCAGCGGGACGATCAGTTCCCGTGCCTTGGGGGTCAGCGTCATGCCCGCGCCCTGCCGGACGACGAGGTCGTCGCCCAGCAGGCGCCGCATCCGCGTCAGGGCGTGGCTCATCGCCGGCTGGGACAGGCCGACCCGCTCCGCCGCCCTGGTCACCGAGCCCTCCTCCAGGAGCGCGAGGAGGGGGACCAGCAGGTTGAGGTTGACCGACGCCAGCCGGTCCAGTCCGGAACCCGAGGTCCCCCCGGTCGCCGGTGCGCCTTCGCTCATGCGACGGGAGCCTACGCGGCCGTCCGGCTCAGCCGGCGCAGCCGGGGGACGGGGACGCGGTGGTTGAGGGCCACCGCCACCCCGGTCCCGTCGGTGTGCGTCCAGCGCATCAGCGCCGGGCCGCCGCCGGGCCCTCCCTCGAGGTACACCGGCGGGCCTTCGCCGGGCAGGTGCCCCACCGCCTTCAGCCCCAGCCCGAACTGCTCGGTCCAGAAGTACGGCTGGAGGCTGAGCGGCGGTGCCGCCACCCCGTGGAGCAGAGCCCTGGCGGCGGCCTTCGCCTGCTCGAGCGCGCTGCTCCACAGGGGGACGCGGCGCGGCCCGTACGGGGTGGGGAGGGCCGCGAGGTCGCCGACGGCCGCGACGTC
>NZ_JACADT010000587.1:0-3591 GCF_013421635.1 Streptomyces sp. UH6
GCCGCCAGGTCGAGGGCGATGTCGATGATCATGTCCTCCTGCCCGCCGACCAGACGCCGCCGGCCGCACTCCATCAGGATGTCGCGGACGTCGACGCCGTAGCGCCGGGAGGCGATCTCCGCGTGCCGCAGGAAGCTGGAGTAGACGCCCGCGTACCCGAGGGTGAGGGTCTCGCGGTCGACGCGCACCGGGCGGTCCTGGAGCGGCCGGACGATGTCGTCGGCGGCGTCCTGCAGCTTGAAGAGGTCGCAGCCGTGCCGGTAGCCCGACAGGTTGGCGACGGCGACGAACGCCTCGAGGGGGCAGTTGCCCGCGCCCGCGCCGTGGCCGGCGAGGGAGGCGTCGACGCGGCGGACGCCGTTCTCCACCGCCACCACCGAGTTGGCCACGGAGAGCGAGAGGTTCTCGTGGGCGTGGATGCCGATCTCGGTGGCCGGGTCGAGGACGTCCCGGTAGGCGCGGACCCGCGCGGCCACGTCGTTCATGGTGAGCCGGCCGCCGGAGTCGGTGACGTAGACGCACTGGGCGCCGTACTTCTCCATCAGCTTCGCCTGCTGGGCGAGCTTCTCGGGCTCGGCCATGTGGGAGAGCATCAGGAAGCCGGAGACGTCCATGCCGAGCTCGCGGGCGGCCGCGATGTGCTGGGCGGAGATGTCGGCCTCGGTGCAGTGGGTGGCCACGCGGACCGAGCGGACGCCGAGGTCGTAGGCGTGCTTCAGCTCGTCGATGGTGCCCACGCCCGGGAGGAGGAGCGTGGTGAGGCGGGCGTTCTTGAGGACGGAGGCGGCGGCCTCGATCCACTCCCAGTCGGTGTTCGAGCCGGGGCCGTAGTTGAGCGAGCCGCCGGCCAGGCCGTCGCCGTGCGCGACCTCGACGGCGTCCACGCCGGCCTCGTCGAGCGCCAGCACGATGCGCTTGACGTCCTCGGGGGTGATCCGGTGCCGGACGGCGTGCATGCCGTCCCGGAGGGTGACGTCCTGGACGAAGACCTGGACGTCGGCGTCGGGGGTGCTCACTTCGCGGTCTCCTTCGCGGCGGCGATCTTCTCGGCCATCTGCACCGCGGCCGAGGTCATGATGTCGAGGTTTCCGGCGTACTCCGGCAGGTACATGCCCGCGCCTTCGACCTTGAGGAAGACCGACACCTGGTGGGTCGGCCGGGCGGCGTCGCCCTCCGCGAGGAGCGTCTCGACCGGCTGGTCGGCGGGGATCTCGGAGATCTGCACGTCCTGGACCATCCGGTAGCCGGGGACGTAGGCGTTGACCTCGGCGACCATCTTCTCGACCGACTCGGTGATCTGCCGCGCGGCCGTCTCCCCGTCCTCGCCCTCCGGGAGGGTGGCCAGGGCGAAGACGGTGTCGCGCATCATCAGCGGCGGCTCGGCCGGGTTGAGGATGATGATCGCCTTGCCGCGCCGGGCGCCGCCGACCTTCACGATGGCCTCGGAGGTGGTCTCCGTGAACTCGTCGATGTTCGCCCGGGTACCGGGGCCGGCCGACCTGGAGGCGATGGAGGCGACGATCTCCGCGTACGCGACCGGGACGACCCGGCTGATCGCGGCGACGACCGGGATGGTGGCCTGGCCGCCGCAGGTGACCATGTTGACGTTGGGCGCGTCGAGGTGCTCGTCCAGGTTGACCGCCGGGATGACGTACGGGCCGATCGCGGCCGGGGTCAGGTCGATCATCCGGATGCCGAGCGGGCGCAGCTTCTCGTCGTTGTGGCGGTGCGCGCCGGCGGAGGTGGCGTCGAAGACGATGCCGATCTCGTCGATCTGGGGCGACCTCAGCAGTCCGTCGACGCCCTCGGCGGTGGTCTCGAAGCCGAAGCGGGCGGCGCGGGCGAGTCCGTCGGAGGCCGGGTCGATGCCGACCATGACCCCCATCTCGAGGTGCTGCGCGTTGCGCATGATCTTGATCATCAGGTCGGTGCCGATGTTGCCCGACCCGATGACGGCGACCTTGGTCTTGCTCATCGTGGGTTCCTTGCGGGAGGAGAGGCGGAGGGGGTCAGGAGAAGGTGACCGAGACCGTGCCGAGGCCGGTGACGGTGGCCCGGACGGCGTTGCCCGCCGCGACCGGGCGCATCGGGCCGAGGGCGCCGGAGAGGATCACCTGGCCGGCGCGGAGCGGGGAGCCCAGCTCACGGGCCTGGCGGGCGAGCCAGACGAGGGCGTTGACCGGGTCCCCGAGGCAGGCGGCGCCGTTGCCGGTGGAGACGGTCTCGCCGTCGATCGTCATGGTCATCTCGGCGGCGACGGGGTCGAAGTCGGCGAGCGGGACGCGCTGCGAGCCGAGGACGTAGCCGCCGGCCGAGGCGTTGTCGGCGACGGTGTCGCCGAAGCTGATGTCCCAGCCGGCCACCCGGCTGCCGCAGATCTCCAGTGCGGCGACGGCGTGGTCGACGGCCTCGCGGACCTGGGCGTCGTCGAGCGGGCCCTCGGCGAGGTCGGCCTTGAGGACGAAGGCGATCTCGGCCTCGATCCGCGGCTGGAGGATCGCGTCGGCCGGGGTGACGGAGCCGTCGGCGTACTCCATGTCGTCGAAGAGGACTCCGAAGTCGGGCTGGTCGACGCCGAGCTGCTGCTGGACGGCGGTCGAGGTCAGGCCGATCTTCCGGCCGACGAGCCGGGCGCCCGCCTCGGTCCGCTCGGCGGCGAGCAGCGACTGCACGGCGTACGCGGCCGCGACGTCGTCCCGGCCGATCAGGTCACGCACGGGGGCGGCGGGGACGCCGGTGGCCGCGGCCTCGCGGAGACGGGCGGCAGCGGCGGCGATGCTGTCGGGGCCGACAGCGGGCTGGGTCTGGGACATGCCGTCCACAGTGCGGCACCGGACCGGCGTTCTCCACGACGGCGTTCCGCTCAGCGGTACGCTGTTCGGCATGGAGCACCAGCGGGACCGGGACGACCTCGACACGGTCCTGGGCAAGGCACTGGCCGTCCTGCGGGCGTTCGGCCCGGCCGACTCGGTGCTGCCGCTGGCCGAGCTGGTGCGCCGCACCGGGCTGGCCAAGGGCACCGCGCACCGCGTCGCGGGCGACCTGGTCCACCACCGGCTGCTCGACCGGACCGAGCACGGCTACCGGCTGTCCGGCGGACTGTTCGAGCTGGGGCTGCGGGCCGCCGCCGAGCGCACGCTGGTGGAGCTGGCGATGCCGTTCCTCCAGGACCTGTACGAGCGCACCCACGAGACGGTGCACCTCGGGGTGCGCCAGGGCGGCGAGGTGCTGTACCTGACGAAGATCGGCGGTCACCGCCAGGCCAGGACGCCGTCGCGCACCGGGGGCCGGATGCCGGTGCACTGCACCGCGATCGGCAAGGTGCTGCTGGCCCACGCCGACGAGGAGGAGCTGACCGCTGTGCTCTCGGGCCCGCTGGAGCGGCGGACGCCCCGCACGGTGGTGGCCCCGGGCCTGCTGCGGCGGCAGCTGGTGAAGGCGGTGGAGACGGGCGTCGCCTACGAGTACGAGGAGTCCACGCAGGGACTGCTCTGTGTCGCCGCGCCGGTGCTCGAGCCCGACGGACGCACGGCGGTGGCGGCGATCAGCGTGACGGGGCCGGTGGGACGGTTCCGCCCGGAGCCGCACGCC
>NZ_JACADT010000588.1:0-3586 GCF_013421635.1 Streptomyces sp. UH6
CGTCGGCGTGGCGGGTCCAGGGCTCGTCGGTGTCGCCGGAGGGCCGGGAGTGCACGCTGACGGAGCGCAGGCCCTCCGCGTCGGCGGGGCCCACGGACACCTGGACGGCGACGCCGCCCCGCTCGGGCAGGATCAGGGGGTTGTGCAGGGTGAGTTCGCGGACCTCGTCGCAGCCCAGCTCGTGGCCGGCGGCGCCGGCGAGCTCGACGAAGGCGGTGCCGGGCAGCAGGGTGGTGCCCAGGACGACGTGGTCGGCGAGCCAGGGGTGGGTCTGCACGGACAGGAAGCCGGTGAACAGCATGCCGTCGCCCTCGGCCAGGCTGACCGCGGCGCCGAGCAGGGGGTGTGCGGCGGCGCTCTGGCCGATGGCGGTGACGTCCCCGGTCCAGCCGGTGGGCAGTTCGGGCCAGTAGCGCCGGTGCTGGAAGGCGTAGGTGGGCAGGGTGACGGCACGGGCGCCGGACCCTTCGTAGAAGGCCTGCCAGTCGGCCTGGACGCCGCGGACGTGGAGTTCGGCGAGCGCCGCGGTGACCGACCGGTTCTCGGGGCGGTCCTTGCGCAGGACGGGCACGAACGCGGCGTCCGCGCGGACGCTGTCGCCGCCCACCGCGGAGAGCGCGCCGCCGGGGCCGACCTCGAGGTAGGCGGTGATCCCGAGGCCGTCGAGGGTGCGCAGTCCGTCGGCGAACCGGACGGCCTCGCGCACGTGCCGCACCCAGTGGCCGGGGCTGCGCAGTTCGTCGGCGGGCAGGACGTCGCCGGTGAGGTTGGAGACGATCGGCAGTGCCGGCTCGTGGTAGGTGAGGGTGGCGGCGACCTCGGCGAAGTCGTCCAGCATGGCGTCCATGTGCGGGGAGTGGAAGGCGTGGCTGACGCGCAGCCGCTTCGTCTTCGCGAACCGGGCGGCGATCGCGGTGACCTCGTCCTCGTCGCCGGAGATGACGACGGAGGTCGGTCCGTTGAGGGCGGCGATGGACACGTTGTCGGTGAGCAGGGGCAGGATCTCGTCCTCGGTCGCCTGCACGGCGACCATGGCGCCGCCCTCCGGCAGGGCCTGCATCAGCCGGCCGCGGGCGGCGACGATCCTGGCCGCGTCCTCCAGCGACCACACCCCGGCGACGTGCGCGGCGGCGAGTTCGCCGATGGAGTGGCCGATGAGGTAGTCGGGGGTGACGCCCCAGTGCTCCAGCAGCCGGAACAGGGCCACCTCGACGGCGAAGAGGCCCGCCTGGGTGTAGACGGTGCGGTCGAGGAGGTCCGACTCCGGGTCGAAGACCAGCTCCTTGACCGGCCGGTCCAGGTGCTTGTCCAGCTCCGCGCAGACCGCGTCGAAGGCCTCCGCGAACACCGGGTGGGCCTCGTACAGTTCACGTCCCATGCCGGGGCGCTGCGAGCCCTGGCCCGGGAACAGGAAGGCCAGCCCGCCGTGTTCCAGGGCGTTGCCGCGGAGCACGGCCGGGGCGGGGGCGCCGTCCGCGACGGCCCGCAGCGCGTCGAGGAGTTCGTCGCGGCCGGTGCCGAGGAGGGCGACCCGCAGGTCGAGGGCGGAACGGGTGACGGCGGTGGACCAGGCGACGTCCAGGACGTCGGCCGGCTCGGACTCCAGTCGGGCGAGGAGGCGGGCGGCCTGCTCGGCGACGGCCTGCTCCGTGTGGCCGGACAGCAGCCAGGGGGTGCCGGCCGGGGTCCGTACCGGGCGGGCGGGGCCGTCGTCGGTGGCGTCGGCGTCGGCCTGGGCGTCCGCGTCGTCGGCCGGGGCCTGCTCGAGGATGGTGTGCGCGTTGGTGCCGCTGATGCCGAACGAGGAGATCGCGAAGCGGCGCGGCTCGCCGGTCTCCGGCCAGGCACGCGCCTCGGTGAGCAGTTCCACGTCGCCCGCGGACCAGTCGACGTGCGAGGTCGGCTCGTCCACGTGCAGGGTCCTGGGCAGCACGCCGTGGCGCATCGCCATGACCATCTTGATGATGCCGGCGACGCCGGCGGCGGCCTGGGTGTGGCCGAGGTTCGACTTCAGGGAGCCCAGCCACAGCGGGCGGCCCTCGGGCCGGTCCTGGCCGTAGGTGGCCAGCAGGGCCTGGGCCTCGATCGGGTCGCCCAGCCGGGTGCCCGTGCCGTGGGCCTCCACGGCGTCGATCTGCGCGGCGGACAGTCCCGCGTTCGCCAGGGCCTGGCGGATGACGCGCTGCTGGGACGGCCCGTTGGGGGCGGTGAGGCCGTTGGAGGCGCCGTCCTGGTTGACGGCCGAGCCGCGGATGACCGCGAGGACCTCGTGGCCGTTGCGGCGCGCGTCCGACAGCCGCTCCAGCAGCACCAGGCCGACGCCCTCCGCCCAGCCGGTGCCGTCGGCGGAGTCGGCGAACGCCTTGCAGCGGCCGTCGGACGCCAGGCCCCGCTGGCGGCTGAACTCGATGAACATGCCCGGCGCGGACATCACCGTCACACCGCCGGCGACGGCGAGGGTGCACTCGCGCTGACGCAGCGCCTGCGCGGCCAGGTGGATGGAGACCAGGGCCGAGGAGCAGGCGGTGTCGACGGAGACCGCCGGGCCCTCCAGGCCGAAGGTGTAGCTGATGCGGCCCGAGACGATGCTGCCGGAGGTGCCGGTGAGGTAGTAGCCCTCGACGCCCTCGGTGTGGCCGAGCAGCGACGAGTAGTCCTCGCCGGCCGCGCCCGCGAACACGCCGACCGGACGGCCGCGCAGCGAGGACGGGGCCATGCCGGCCCGCTCGAACAGCTCCCAGGTGCTCTCCAGCAGCAGCCGCTGCTGCGGGTCCATGGCGAGCGCCTCGCGGGGGCTGATGTCGAACAGCGCCGGGTCGAAGTCGCCGGCCGCGTCGAGGAATCCGCCCGAGGCCGCGTACGACGATCCGCGCTTGTCGGGGTCGGCGTCGTAGAGCCCCTCGAGGTCCCAGCCGCGGTCCTCGGGGAACCCGGAGATCGCGTCCCGGCCCTCGTCGACCAGCTGCCACAGGTCCTCCGGCGACCGGACGCCGCCGGGGAAGCGGCAGGCCATGGAGACGATGGCGATCGGCTCGTGCTCCCCCGCCTCCAGTTCGCGCAGCCGCTGCCGGGTCTGGTGGAGGTCCGCGGTCATCCGCTTCAGGTATTCGAGGACCCTCTTGTCATCCGCCATGCCCCGCCAGCCTCTCCAGGAATTCCGTACGTTCGGCAATCACGCTTGCTCAGGCCTCTCCGAACTCGTTGTCGATGAAGGCCAGTACTTCTTCGGCGCTCGCGGCGTCCAGCCGGTCGGCGACGTCGGCCGTCGCGTCGGCGGGCGCGGGCCCGCCGTCGAGCCGGGTCACCAGGGCCCGCAGCCGGGAGGTGATCCGCTGCCGGGCGCCCTCGTCGCCGTCGAGGCCCGCCAGGCCGGCCTCCAGCCGGTCCAGCTCCGACAGCACCGCGGTCTCCGCGCCTTCCTGGGAGCGGACCGCGCCGCCGATCTCGCCGCGCAGGAACTCCGCCAGCGCGGTCGGCGTGGGGTGGTCGAACACCAGCGTGACGGGCAGCTTCAGCCCGGTCCGCGCGCTCAGCTGGTTGCGCAGGTTGACGGCGGTGAGCGACTCGAACCCGAGGTCGCGGAAGG
>NZ_JACADT010000589.1:0-3585 GCF_013421635.1 Streptomyces sp. UH6
CGCTGCTGCGGGCCCTGCCGCCGCCCGACGCCGTCCCCTGAGCGACGAGGGCTTCCCCGCGGCCGGTGGGGCACCGTGGCGGACCGGCGCCGTGCCCCACCGCGGGCCGGGTCATCCGAAGCCGCGGGAGTCCTGCTTGAGGGCGGTGTCCACCGTGAGCGCCGTGGCGACGACGAGGCTGCGCAGCGGCTCGGGGAGCTGGTGGTGGATCTGGAGGACGTAGTTGTCGGCGGTGGTGAAGAGGGTCTTGGCGAGACCCTCCCAGGTCTTGGTGATGCGGGCGACCTCGACGCCGGCGTGGTCCACGATGGCGAAGTTCCAGGCGCGCCAGTTCTCGGCGCGGATCTCGCCGAGCTTGGCGCCGTTCGCGTCGATCGAGAAGTTGATCTTGCCGATCGCGTTCTGCTGGACGATCTCGCCGAGGGGGGAGCCGTCGGGACGGGTCACGACCACCCGGGACTTGATGAACTTGGCGGGGCGGGTGAGCAGCAGGAGCGGCCGGCCGTGGGCGTCGCGGATCTCCAGGCGGTGGGTCAGGAACTGGTCGAGGCTGCTGACGAAGCGCAGCACCTTCCGCAGGGCGCTCTGGCCGACCTGGACGACCGAGCCGATGTGGTTGCCCCGCTGATCCATCACCTTGTACTCGTTGACCAGCTCGACCAGCTTGGCCTTCTGGTTCACCACCAGGACCGGTTCGGTGAGGAGGGAACCCGTGCCGGTCGCGGGTGCGTGCACCCCGGCCTGCTGCTGGACCTGTCGGGCGACGCGGGGGTCGGGCATCTGGGGGACCGGCTGGGCCGCGCCCTGCGCCGGCGCGGTCTGCTCGGTCCAGCGGCCGCCGTCCCAGTAGCGCAGGAGCTGGGGGGCTCCATGGGGATCGGGGTACCAGCCGGCCGGATGTGTGGGATGTGTGGTCACCAGCGGATAGTACGGAAGTTCGATCGAGCGTGCTACGAACGTTCGATCTTTCTCGGCGGTTCCCGGGCCCGCAGGGCTTCCGGCGTGCCACCGGGGGGCCTGTTCCGTTCTTCCCGTCTTCGGCCTCCCTCCTCCCGGGTAGCGTCTCGTGGGCAAGCCGATCGCCATGCACCGAGGGGGACTTGCGTGCACCACAAGGGATACCGGCGACTTCGGGCGTCCGTCGTGGCGCTCGCCGCGGCGGCTCTGTGCCTGACCGCGCCGCAGGCCGCCGCCGTGCCGGAGACGACGGCCACCACGGCGACGGCCACGACGGCGACCACTACCACCACGACGACCACGACGACCACGACGGCGACCGGGACGGTCTCCGCCGGATCGGACTGCCAGGACGTCTGCGTCCTCGGCGTCCGTGCCGCCACCCATCCCGGCCACGACCGGCTCGTGATCGACCTCGGCCGGGGCCCGGTCCCGCGGTGGACGACGGCCCGGCAGGTCGGTGGCCGTCTCGCCGCGGGCGAGGGGGCGACGATGCCCGTCACGGGCGCGGAGTACCTGAAGGTCACGCTGCACCGGGCGACCGGCTTCGACTTCTCCGGCGGCAGGCTCGTGTACACCGGCCCGCGTCACCGGACCTACGGCTTCCCCAGCCTCAAGGGCCAGGGGCAGTTCGCCTACGCCGACGCGTCGGTCCGCGAGTTCCACCTGGGCCTCGCCCTCGGCGAGTACTCCTCCTACCGCATCTTCGCCCTCGGGGCGCCGAACCGGATCGTGGTCGACGTCGACCACTGAGCCGGCCGCCGGACGTCCGGTCAGCGGCGCCGGTCGATCAGCCCGAGGGGCGTGCCCTCCGGGTCGACGACCGTGGCCGTCCGCCCGTAGGGGCCGTCGTGCGGGGCCTCGGAGATCCGTCCGCCGAGGTCGACCGCGCGCAGCGCGGAGGCGTCGACGTCCCGGACCTGGAACCAGGTCACCCAGTGGGGCCCACGGTCGAAGGTCTCGCCGCGGCCCAGGCCGCGGACGGAGGCGATCGGCCGGCTTCCGGCGTGCAGGACCACCCGCTCGGCGCCCTCGGGGTTGGTCTCCCGCACGGAGGAGAAACCGAAGACGCGCCGGTAGAACGGGGCGATGCGGTAGGGCTCGTAGGTCAGCAGCTCGTGCCAGGCGGGGGTGCCGGGACCCTCACCGGGTCTGCCGAAGGGGGCGGCGCCGCGGATGCCGAAGACGGCCCCCGAGGGGTCGGCGCCGATCGCCAGGCGGCCGCCCTCACGGTCGTTGAGGGGGCCGACGCCGATGGTTCCCCCGCACGCTCCGACGGCCATCGCGGCCAGGTCGATGTCGGCGGAGAGCAGGAAGGGGGTCCAGGCGGCGGCGCGGGAGGCGCGGTGCTGCTGCACCTGCCCGATGGCGGCGACCGGGCGGTCGCCGACGAAGGCCCGCAGATTCATGCCGAGGCTGGGCGGGCCGGGCCGGAACTCCCAGCCGAGGAGCGTCTCGTAGAAGCCCTTGAGGCGTTCCGGGCGGGGCGCCACCAAGGTGACCCAGCCGGGCGTGCCGGGTGCGCCCGGCGCGTTCGCGGTGCCTGGTACGCGTGTCGTCTCGGTCACCTCGGCCGTCCCTGTTCCCCTCGCGGTCCCCATGGTGGCTCCCCGTTCGTCCTCGGCGCGTTGGTTCTCCGAAGTGCCCACTGCCCGCTGGACGCGTACCCATGCCGACAGGTACACAGTGTGGCCCAGGCGATGCGTTCCGTGACGGAAGGCCGTGGCGGAGCAGGTTAGCCAAAGTCGTGCGGACCTGCCACTCGCGGCGCCGCCGGTAGGGCAGGATGCGGCCATGGACGACATCCTTCACGACGACTCCGACGTCGCCCGGCCCCTGATCTCCGCGCGGAGGCTGGCCCACCTGCTGGACGGGCCGGGGCGCCCCGTACTGCTCGACGTGCGCTGGCAGTTGAGCCTGGCGTCGGCCTCCGGTGCTCCGCCGTTCGACGGGCGGGCGGAGTATGCGGCAGGGCACCTGCCCGGCGCGGTCTTCGTCGACCTCGACCGCGAACTGGCCGCTCCGCCGGGAGCGGGCGGACGCCACCCGCTCCCGGACATGGCGACCTTCGGAACCGCGATGCGCCGCGCGGGTGTGTCGGCCGGGCGGCCCGTCGTGGTGTACGACGGCGGTCTCGGGTGGGGAGCCGCCAGGGCCTGGTGGCTGCTGCAGTGGACCGGGCATCCCGACGTGCGGGTCCTGGACGGCGGACTCGGCGGCTGGAACGGGCAGTTGAGCACCGAGGAGACGGTCCCGCACGAAGGCGACTTCGTGCCCGTGCCGGGCGCCGGTGGTTCCGGGCTGCTCGACGCCGAGGGCGCCGCGCGGATCGCCGGTTCCGGGCTGCTGCTGGACGCGCGCGCCGGGGAGCGGTACCGGGGCGAGGTCGAGCCGATCGACCCGGTGGGCGGACACATCCCGGGCGCGGTCTCGGCGCCCACCACGGACAACACGGCGGCGGACGGCCGGTTCCTGCCCGCCGGTGAACTCGCCGAACGCTTCAAGGCGCTCGGCGTGACGCCGGGGACGCGGCTCGGCGTCTACTGCGGATCCGGGGTGTCGGCGGCGCACGAGATCCTCGCACTCGCGGTCGCGGGCGTCCCGGCCGCGCTGTACGCGGGATCCTGG
>NZ_JACADT010000059.1:0-13613 GCF_013421635.1 Streptomyces sp. UH6
CGCCGGACGGGGCCCTGGTGGCCGTCGGCCGCAGCGGCGACCTGGTACGGGTCAGCGTGGTGGCCCGCCCGCCAGGGGCCGGAGCCCTGCCCTTCGAGGTACGGCACGAGGCGTTCGCGTTCGCCGAGGAGACCGTCGGGACCGTGCCATGAGATGTCGTGACGACCGGGGGTCTGCGACGGTCTGGGCGGGCGGGATCGTGAGTGCCCTGTGCGTGGTCTTCGCCGCGGTGCTCGCCATGAGCGAGACGGTGGTGGTGCGGCATCGCGCGGCCGCGGGTGCCGACCTGGCCGCGCTGGCGGCGGCCGGTCACTGGCCCGACGGAGCGGGGACGGCCTGTGGTCTTGCCGACCGGGTGGCCCACGCGCAGAAGGCGCTGTTGGTCCGGTGCGAGGTGACGGGGGAGGTGGCCGACGTGGTCGTCACGGCCGGGCACGGCCCCTTCACCGCGGAGTCCAGGTCGCGGGCCGGCCCGCCGGTTCCGGAGCCGAACCTGAAGCCGCGCCCGGATCCGGACCCGTGATCTCGGTCCCGTGATCGCGGTCCCGTACCGGGGTCACCCCGGACCCCGTGGTCCGGAGCCCGCCCAGGGTTGCCCGCTGACGTGTCGCTGGCGTCCGGCTTCGCGGTACGGAGGCATGTCCCGGCGGGTCTCCGTCCGGCCAGCCACCGCTTCGCCGGGGCCACGGGCACTCGCGATGTCCACGGTGGACGCGGCGTCAGCTGTCGGGAGCCCGTGGCCCGGGGGTCGGAGGGGTTGCGGGGCCGGCTTCACGGCCGGGGACCCGAGCGCCGCCGCCGGCTCCCTCCGAGGCGGGCTCCGCGGGCTCGCTCCCGGCCGTTCCCATGGTCTTCGCAGAATGGTTCTCGGCCGTTTCCCGGCCGGGCTCCGCGAGGCCGCCCCGGCCCTCCCGGCCGGGCTCAGGGAGGTCCCCGGCGGCCCCCTCGGGCCCGGGTCCGGCAGGTGCGCCGTCGGCCGGCGGCTCGGGGGCTTTCTCCGGCGCCCCCCTGAGCAGTTCGGTCAACAAGCGCACCGCCCCGCGCTTGTGCAGCGGTTCGTTGCCGTTGCCGCACTTCGGGGACTGGATGCAGGACGGGCAGCCGGCCTCGCACTCGCAGGAAGCAATGGCCTCGCGGGTCGCCCGCAGCCACTCCCGGGCCGTGTGGAAGGCGCGTTCGGCGAACCCTGCGCCGCCCGGATGGCCGTCGTAGACGAAGACCGTGGGCAGCAGCGTGTCGGGATGGAGCGGGACGGAGACGCCGCCGATGTCCCAGCGGTCGCAGGTGGCGAACAGGGGCAGCATGCCGATCGAGGCGTGCTCGGCCGCGTGCAGGGCGCCGCCGAGGATCTCAGGGGTGATCCGCGCCGAGTCCAGCTGGTCCTCGGTGACGGTCCACCAGACGGCCCTGGTCCGCAGCGTCCGGGGCGGCAGGTCCAGCTTGGACTCGCCCAGCACCTCACCGGTGATCAGCCGACGGCGGAGATAGGAGACCACCTGGTTGGTGACCTCCACCGAGCCGAAGCACAACCGCCCGTCGCCCCAGGGGATCTCGGCGTCGGTGGAGAGGACGGAGATGGACGTGGTGTCCCTGGCGACGGTGGTGTACGGCGGGTCGGACCGCTCGACCAGGGCGACGGACGCCTCCAGGTCGAGTTCTCGGACCAGATAGGTGAGGCCTTGGTGGAGATGGACCGCACCCTCGTGGACGGAGGTGTGGGCGGCCCCGGCGTCGACCGTGCCGAGCAGTCGGCCGGTGCCGGTCTCCACCACCTGGACCGGGCGGCCGTCCCCGCCCCGGATGTCGGCGAGATCTGCCGCCCGCTCCCGGCGGGTCCAGTGCCAGGCCCTGGCACGACGGCGCAGCAGGCCGGCCCCCTCTAGCTGCGGCATGAGGTCACCGGTCGCCGGGCCGAAGAGCGCCAGATCCGCGTCGGTCAGCGGAAGCTCGGCCGCGGCGGCGCACAGGTGGGGGGCCAGCACGTACGGGTTGTCGGGGTCGAGGACGGTGGATTCCACCGGACGGTCGAAGAGCGCCTCCGGATGGTGGACCAGGAACGTGTCCAGCGGATCGTCGCGGGCCACGAGGATCGCCAGCGCACCCCGACCGGTGCGTCCGGCACGCCCCGCCTGCTGCCAGAGGGAGGCGCGGGTGCCGGGATAGCCGCAGATCACCACGGCGTCGAGGCCGGACACGTCCACGCCGAGCTCCAGTGCGGTGGTCGCGGCGAGTCCCAGCAGCTCCCCGGAGTGGAGCGCGCGCTCCAGCGCGCGCCGTTCCTCCGGCAGATAACCACCCCGGTACGCCGCGACACGCCCGGCCAGCGAACGATCTTTTTCGGCCAGTCGCTCCTGCGTGATGACCGAGATCAGCTCCGCGCCACGCCTCGAACGGACGAACGCTACGCTGCGCACCCCCTGCAAGGTGAGGGAGGTGAGCAGGTCGGCCGTCTCGGCGGTGGCGGTGCGGCGGACCGGCGCGCCCTTCTCGCCCTGGAGTTCGGTGAGCGGCGGCTCCCACAGGGCGAACAGCAGCTCGCCGCGGGGCGACGCGTCGTCGTCCACCTCGGTGACCGGCAGTCCGGTGAGCCGCCGGGCCGCTTCCGCGGGCTCGGCGGCCGTGGCGGAGGCCAGCAGGAACACGGGGGAGGAGCCGTACCGGGCGCAGAGCCGGCGTAGTCGGCGCAGCACCTGGGCGACGTGCGACCCGAAGACGCCCCGGTAGGTGTGGCACTCGTCGATCACCACGTACCGCAGCGCCCGCAGGAAGGAGGACCAGCGGGGATGGGAGGGCAGGATGCCGCTGTGGAGCATGTCCGGGTTGGTCAGCACGTAGTTGGCGTACTGGCGGACCCATTCCCGCTCCTCGAACGGGGTGTCGCCGTCGTAGACGGCCGGGCGCACCTTGGTCCCGAGAGGCCCCGCGAGTTCCCGTACGGCACGGTGCTGGTCGGCGGCGAGGGCCTTGGTGGGGGCCAGGTACAGCGCGGTGGCGCCCCGGCCGTTGGGCGCCTCGGCGCCGTCCAGCAGGGCGGAGAGCACGGGCACCAGATACGCCAGCGACTTGCCCGACGCGGTGCCGGTGGCAACCACCACCGACTCGCCGTCCAGGGCGTGCTGGGCCACTCGTGCCTGGTGGGCCCAGGGGTGCTCGATGCCGTGCGCCCGGACCGCCGCCAGAACTTCTTCCCGGATCTCGTGCGGCCAGACGGCATGCCGACCCGTCCGAGGGGGCAGGTGCTCCGTATGAGTGATGCGCGCAGCGCGATCCGGACCCCCGGCGAGCCGGTCCAGAATCGTGCCCGGCGAAGGACGGGAAGCAGTGTCCGTCCGGGTTCGACCGGATCGGTGATTCTCAGCCATCGGCACCGAGTGTGTCACCGGCTGGAAGGACAATGGACTCAAGGCGTCGTGCGCGCCTGCCGGTAAGTGATTGAATGCCATCGCGGCTGGCGAACAGTCCCGGGGATTCCGCCAGGTGTCCCGAGGGGCGACCGCTCGATAGCAAGGTGCTGGAGGATCCGTGGACCTGTCCCTGTCGACCCGTACCGTCGGCGATCGCACGGTCGTCGAGGTCGGTGGCGAAATCGACGTATATACCGCGCCCAAGCTGCGCGAGCAGCTGGTCGAGCTGGTGAACGACGGGAGCTTTCACCTCGTCGTCGACATGGAGGGCGTGGACTTCCTCGACTCCACCGGGCTCGGCGTGCTGGTCGGCGGCCTGAAGCGGGTGCGCGCCCATGAGGGCTCGCTCCGTCTGGTGTGCAACCAGGAGCGCATTCTGAAGATTTTCCGGATCACTGGCCTGACCAAGGTCTTCCCGATCCACACGTCGGTCGAGGAAGCGGTAGCGGCCACCGACTGATCAGCGCCGCCCCGGGCCTCGGCCCGGGGCGGACGACCATCGGGAGGGCTGGCCGGTGCGTCGGCATGCCCTCCGGGAAGCAGGACCGTAGTTCCGAGGGGGATGCATGGCCACCGTTGAACTCCTCATCAGCCCGCTGCCGGCGCATGTGCGGACGGCCAGGCTGGTGGCGGCCGCGGTGGCGCGCCGGGCCGGAGTGGACGAGGCGGTTCTCGACGAGGTCCGCCTGGCCGTCGGCGAGGCATGTTCCCGCGCGGTCGGACTGCACCGTGGCAGCGGTCTCGGCACGCCGGTGCGGATCTCCCTGACCGACGACGAGAAACTGTTCTCGATCGAGGTGGCCGACGACGCGCCCCGCTCGACCTCCGTCGACGCGGCGTCCGGCGTTTCCCCGGAGGTGCTCGACGCGGCGGAGACCGAGGAGGACCAGATGGGCCTCGCGGTGATCTCCGGCCTGGTCGACGACCTGGAGGTCAGCGCCGGGGCCGAGGGCGGTCTCATCCGGATGACCTGGCCCACCGCCCGCGCCTGACCTCTTCGCGCCCGACGGCCCCAGCTTGCCCCGCCCCTCGTGCGTCGCGGTACACCGTCCGCTCGCTCCGCCCAGGTGGGTCGTTTTTCCCTGATATGCGCCTTCGTTCCGTTCGTGTGACGCTGCTCTGAAGAGTGTGGCGGCCTTCCGGTCACCGCTTCGAGCTCGGTCCAGGCGTCGAGGAGGACGAATGGCGGGGCGTTCCCTCATGTCCGGGACCTTCGGAGCCCACGGGACCGACGGCGCCGACGGGACCGGCGCGGCCCACTGGGCCGCCGAGGCCGTGCGAGGCCTTCCGCCCGTGCGCGACGACGTGGACCTCGCCGCGGTGCTGACGGACGGCAACCGGGTGATCGTGGCCGTGATCGCGGCGGTGGCACTGGCCGCCCTGGTGGTGGCCGGGGTGCTGGTGCGCCAGGTGCTCGCCGCCGGTGAGGGAACCGAGAGCATGAGACGGATCGCCGCGGCCGTCCAGGAGGGCGCCAAGGCCTATCTGTCCCGGCAGTTGCGCACTCTCGCCGTCTTCGCCGTCGTGGTCTTCCTGCTGCTGCTCCTGTTGCCCGCGGACGACTGGGGGCAGCGGATCGGCCGGTCGCTGTTCTTCCTGATCGGCGCGGCGTTCTCGGCGGCCACCGGCTACACCGGCATGTGGCTGGCCGTCCGCAGCAACGTCCGCGTCGCGGCCGCCGCCCGTGCCGCCTCCGACGACGGGGCCACCACGCCCGACGCGACCCGTGAGGCGATGCGCATCGCCTTCCGGACGGGCGGGGTGGTCGGCATGTTCACGGTGGGCCTCGGACTGCTGGGCGCGGCCTGTGTGGTGCTGGTGTACGCCGCGGACGCGCCGAAGGTACTGGAGGGCTTCGGTCTGGGCGCCGCCCTGATCGCCATGTTCATGCGCGTCGGCGGCGGCATCTTCACCAAGGCCGCCGACGTCGGTGCCGACCTGGTCGGGAAGGTCGAACAGGGCATCCCGGAGGACGACCCGCGCAACGCGGCCACCATCGCCGACAACGTCGGGGACAACGTGGGCGACTGCGCGGGCATGGCGGCCGATCTCTTCGAGTCCTACGCCGTGACGCTGGTCGCCGCGCTGATCCTGGGGAAGGTGGCCTTCGGCGACGCCGGACTCGCCTTTCCGCTGATGGTTCCGGCGATCGGAGTGGTCACCGCGATGATCGGCATCTTCGCGGTGGCGCCCCGCCGAGCCGACCGCAGCGGCATGAGCGCCATCAACCGGGGCTTCTTCGTCTCTGCGGTGGTCTCGCTCGCCCTGGTCGCGGTCGCGGTGTTCGCGTACCTGCCCTCCTCGTACGCCGAGCTGGACGGGGTGACCGATCAGGCCGTCAGCGGGAAATCCGGCGATCCGCGGGTGCTGGCCCTGGTCGCGGTGGCCATCGGCATCGTGCTGGCCGCGCTGATCCAGCAGCTGACCGGCTACTTCACCGAGACCGGCCGCCGTCCCGTGAGGGACATCGGCCGGACCTCGCTCACCGGCCCGGCCACCGTCATCCTGGCCGGAGTGGCGATCGGCCTGGAGTCCGCCGTCTACACCGCTCTGCTGATCGCCCTCGGCGTGTACGGGGCGTTCCTGCTCGGCGGTACCTCGGTGATGCTCGCCCTGTTCGCGGTGGCACTCGCCGGCACCGGACTCCTGACCACCGTCGGGGTGATCATCGCCATGGACACCTTCGGTCCGGTCTCCGACAACGCCCAGGGCATCGCCGAGATGTCCGGCGACGTGGAGGGGCCGGGCGCCCAGGTCCTGACCGGCCTGGACGCCGTGGGCAACACCACCAAGGCGATCACCAAGGGCATCGCCATCGCCACCGCGGTACTGGCCGCGGCGGCGCTGTTCGGCTCCTACCGGGACGCCGTGATCACCGGAGCCCGCGAGGTGGGCGAGAGGCTTTCCGGCCCCGAGGCACCGTTGACGCTGATCACCGACATCACCCAGCCCAACAACCTGGTCGGGCTGATCGTGGGTGCCGCGGTGGTCTTCCTCTTCTCCGGCCTGGCCGTCAACGCGGTGTCCCGGTCGGCGGGAGCGGTGGTCTTCGAGGTGCGCCGCCAGTTCCGGGAGCGGCCGGGGATCATGAACTACACCGAGCAGCCGGAATACGGGCGGGTCGTGGACATCTGCACCCGTGACGCCCTGCGCGAGCTCGCCACACCCGGGTTGCTGGCGGTGACGGCACCCATCGTCGTCGGCTTCACCCTGGGGGTGGGAGCGCTTGCCGCCTTCCTGGCCGGGGCGATCGGCACGGGCACGCTGATGGCGGTCTTCCTCGCCAACTCCGGTGGCGCCTGGGACAACGCGAAGAAGCTCGTGGAGGACGGAAACTTCGGTGGCAAGGGAAGCGAGGCGCACGAGGCCACCGTCATCGGCGACACCGTGGGAGACCCGTTCAAGGACACCGCCGGACCGGCCATCAACCCGCTGCTCAAGGTGATGAACCTGGTGGCGCTGCTGATCGCGCCCGCGGTGATCCGACTCGGCTACGGCACCGGCGCCAACACCGTCCTTCGGGTGGTGATCGCGCTGCTCGCCCTGGCCGTCGTGGTGATCGCGGTGTGGGTCTCCAGGCGCAGGGGGATCGCCATGGACGACACCGGCGGGGCCGGTGCGGCGGCCGCGCGCTGACAGAGGACGGTCACCCTTCCCAACGAGCACTTGTGCCCTTCTTGTGTGCGAGCTTGCACGATTGTGGCCGTGAATCTTCTCTCGCTGATGCAAAAGGATTCAATATGTAATAAATCGGATGGGTGGACTCCGTGTGGCTCTCGCCCGGCGTGTAAGTTCCGGGGCCGAGAGCGACGGAAGGGACCGACCGGTGAAGAAGAAGCTCGCGACCGCCCTGGCCGGGGGTGCGGCACTGATGCTGGCGCTGTCCGGTTGCGGTGACGACAACAGCGAAGAGCTCAACACCTGGGCCAAGAAGGTCTGTGACGGTGTGCAGCCGCAGGCCGAGAGGATTCAGGCCGCCAACGCCTCCATCCAGGAGGAGAGTTCGGACAAGGCTCCGCCCAAGGACGTCAAGGAGACCGACTCCAAGGCCTTCCAGGAGATGTCCGACGCCTACCGCAAGATCGGTTCCGTGATCGACCAGGCCGGCCCGCCCGCGGTGGAGAACGGCGAGAAGAAGCAGCAGGACGCGGTGAAGGAGCTCAATTCCATCGCCGATTCGTACGCGGACCTGAAGAAGCAGGTCGACAAGCTGAAGACCGACGACCAGGCGGAGTTCGCCGACGGACTCAAGGAAGTCGGCACCCAGCTGCAGAAGCTCAGCGGCAGCGGCAGCGACGCGCTCAAGCGGCTGGAGGAGGGCGAGGTCGGCGAGGCCATGCGCGGCCAGGCCAGTTGCAAGGCCGGTACGGGTGAGGGCGCGGGCGACGACGCGAACTCCGGCGCCTGAGGCGCTGCCGGACCGGTCTCGGTCCTGAGGCGTGTCCGGGGCCGGTCGTGGGTCCGGCCCGTCCCCGCACACCCGTTGCCGCCTTTCACCCGCGGGGCTGACCCTCCGTCGGGACGGCGCCGGGTTGTCCACAGGTGGCACCGGAGGCGGCCGGGCGCCGTCCACAGGCAGTGCGCCGGCCGGGCGCGAGCGGTGACAATGGGGTGGTGAGCAACGCCAGCCAGTCACCCCAGTCATCGGACAAGCGAGCCTCCGCCCTGTCCGCCCTGCCGGCCGCCGACCGCCCCGACGCCGCGGCGCGTCTGAGGGAGGCCCTGCTCGAGGCGGCCTTCACCGCCGACGGGTTGCTCGACCTGCTCGGTGCCCCGGCCTACGCGGCGCTCGCGCGGGCCGAGGTCGTCCCCGCGCTGCGTGCCACCCGCGGCGACTCGGCGCTGGAGATACTGGTCCGCCTCTTCCTGCTCCAGCAGCCCGTTCCGCGACGGCGGGCCGCCGAGGTCCTGCCGCTGGAGGACTGCCTCGACGCCGGGTGGCTGCGGCCGGCCGGGGGCGGTGAGATCGCCGCCACCGTCGACGTCCGCCCGTACGGGGGACCGGGTGGCGAGGACTGGTTCATCGTCTCGGACCTCGGCTGTGCCGTCGGCGGCGCGGGCGGCATCGGCAGCAAGGAGGAGGGCGTGGTGCTCGGCGTCGGCGGCGCCTCCACCACCCTGGCGGGCCTCACCGTCCGAACCCCGGTGGCCTCCGCCCTGGACCTGGGAACCGGTTCCGGCATCCAGGCCCTGCACGCCACCGGACACGCCACCCGGGTGACGGCCACCGACCTCAACCCACGTGCCCTGCACGTGACGGCGCTGACCCTGGCGCTGTCCGGCGCACCCGGCGCCGAGCTGCGCGAGGGCTCGCTCTTCGAGCCGCTGCCCGAGCAGGACACCTACGACCTGATCGTCTCCAACCCGCCCTTCGTCATCTCTCCCGGAGCCCGGCTCACCTACCGGGACGGCGGCATGAGCGGCGACGACCTCTGCCGGACCCTGGTCCAGCAGTCGGGTGCCCGGCTGAACGAGGGTGGCTTCGCCCAGTTCCTCGCCAACTGGGAGCACGTCGACGGCGAGGAATGGCAGAGCCGACTGGCGTCCTGGGTGCCGTGGGGCTGTGACGCGTGGATCGTCCAGCGCGAGGTCCAGGACATCACCCAGTACGCCGAACTCTGGCTGCGCGACGCCGGTGACCATCAGGGTGACCCGGTCGAGTACCAGGCCCGCTACGACGCCTGGCTGGACGAGTTCGAGGCGCGGGACGTCCGGTCGGTGGGATTCGGCTGGATCACGCTCCGCCGGAGCGCGGCGGCCGAGAGCGACCCTTCCGTCACCATCGAGGAATGGCCGCATCCCGTCGAACAGCCGCTCGGCGAGACGGTGCGAGCCCACTTCGACCGGGTCGACTACCTGCGCGGCAACGACGACGCCGCCCTGCTCGCGGCCCACTTCCGGCTGACCGGCGAGGTCGTCCAGGAGCAGGTCGGGCTGCCCGGCGCGGAGGACCCGGAGCACGTCGTGCTCCGGCAGAACCGCGGTATGCGCCGGGCCACCAAGGTGGACACCGTCGGCGCCGGCTTCGCGGGCGTCTGTGACGGATCGCTCAGTGCCGGCCGGATCCTGGATGCCATCGCCCAGCTGATGGGTGAGGATCCGGTGCTCCTGCGGGACCGCACACCCGCGCAGATCAGGCTGCTGATCGAGCAGGGCTTCCTCACACCGGACGCCTGACGACCGGGGCGGGGCGTCGTTTGGAGGCGCGGCCGGGCGGGGACGCCGAATCTTGGCGTCGTCGCAGGCCGGGACGGCGGGCGCCGCCCGTCCTCCCGGCCGCATCCCGGCCGGCTGGGGACTCCGGGCGGCAGGAATGACGGTAGTCGGGTTACCGTTCGAGTGGCCGTTGCGGGCTTTTCCCGTTTGACACGGGGGCGGCATGTACCGTCACACTCCGCAGCGTCAGCAGACCCGAACCCGGGTGCCGAAGCATTCCGGGGCAGACCCCGCGCCGACCGGAGAGAAGAGCAGAAGTTGTCCCCGACCAGCGAGACCGCACAGGGCGGCCGCCGACTCGTCATCGTCGAGTCGCCTGCCAAGGCGAAGACGATCAAGGGCTACCTCGGCCCTGGCTACATCGTCGAGGCGAGCGTCGGGCACATCCGCGACCTTCCCAACGGCGCCGCGGAGGTGCCCGAGAAGTACACCGGCGAGGTGCGCCGCCTCGGCGTGGACGTCGAGCACGACTTCCAGCCCGTCTACGTGGTCAACGCGGACAAGAAGGCGCAGGTCAAGAAGCTCAAGGACCTCCTGAGGGAGTCCGACGAGCTCTTCCTCGCCACCGATGAGGACCGCGAGGGCGAGGCGATCGCCTGGCATCTCCAGGAGGTGCTCAAGCCCAAGGTCCCGGTCAAGCGGATGGTCTTCCACGAGATCACCAAGGACGCCATCCAGCAGGCCGTGCGCAACCCGCGCGAGCTGAACAAGAAGCTGGTCGACGCGCAGGAGACCCGCCGCATCCTGGACCGTCTCTACGGCTACGAGGTCTCCCCCGTGCTGTGGAAGAAGGTCATGCCGCGCCTGTCGGCCGGCCGTGTCCAGTCCGTCGCGACCCGGCTGGTCGTCGAGCGCGAGCGGGAGCGCATCGCCTTCCGTTCCGCCGAGTACTGGGACCTCACCGGCACGTTCTCGCGGACCTCCGGCTCGGCCGGATCCGGCGATCCGTCCGACCCGTCGACCCTGGTGGCCCGGCTCGCCTCGGTCGACGGCGTGCGGGTCGCCCAGGGCCGTGACTTCGACTCGCGCGGCCAGGCCCGGACCGCCAACGTCCTCCACCTCGACGAGGCGCATGCCCGTGCGCTGGCCGCGGCGCTGGAGAACACGCGCTTCCAGGTCCGCTCGGTCGAGTCCAAGCCCTACCGCCGCTCGCCGTACGCGCCCTTCCGGACCACGACGCTGCAGCAGGAGGCCAGCCGCAAGCTGGGCTTCGGCGCCAAGGTGACCATGCAGGTGGCCCAGAAGCTGTACGAGAACGGCTTCATCACCTACATGCGTACCGACTCCACGACCCTGTCGGAAACGGCGGTCGCCGCCGCCCGCGCGCAGGTGACCCAGCTCTACGGCGCCTCCTACCTGCCGGACAAGCCGCGTACCTACGCCGGCAAGGTCAAGAACGCGCAGGAGGCGCACGAGGCCATCCGTCCCTCGGGCGACCGCTTCCGCACCCCGGCCGAGACGGGCCTCACGGGCGACCAGTTCAAGCTCTACGAGCTGATCTGGAAGCGCACGGTCGCCTCGCAGATGAAGGACGCGACCGGTGACTCGGTCACCGTCCGGATCGGCGGCACCGCAGCCGACGGCCGGGACGCCGAGTTCAGCGCCTCCGGCAAGACGATCACGTTCCACGGCTTCATGAAGGCCTACGTGGAAGGCGCGGACGACCCCAACGCCGAGCTCGACGACCGTGAGCGCAGGCTGCCGCAGGTCGCCCAGGGCGACCCGCTGTCCGCCGAGGAGATCACCGTCGACGGCCACTCCACCAAGCCGCCGGCCCGCTACACCGAGGCCTCGCTTGTGAAGGAGCTGGAGGAGCGCGAGATCGGCCGTCCGTCGACCTACGCGTCGATCATCGGCACCATCCTCGACCGCGGGTACGTCTTCAAGAAGGGCACCGCCCTGGTGCCGTCCTTCCTGTCCTTCGCCGTGGTCAACCTGCTGGAGAAGCACTTCGGCCGGCTGGTCGACTACGACTTCACCGCCCGGATGGAGGACGACCTCGACCGCATCGCCCGCGGTGAGGCGGAGGCGGTGCCGTGGCTGCGGCGCTTCTACTTCGGCGAGAGCGGCGGAACGACCGGCGCGAGCGCCGCCGCCGACGCCGGCAACGGTGACGGCGATCACCTCGGCGGTCTGAAGGAACTGGTCACCGACCTCGGCGCCATCGACGCCCGAGAGGTGTCCTCGTTCCCGGTCGCCGACGACATCGTGCTCCGGGTCGGCAAGTACGGCCCGTACGTGGAGCGCGGCGAGAAGGACACGGAGGGTTACCAGAGCGCCGACATCCCTCCGGACATGGCACCCGACGAACTGACCGTCGAGAAGGCCGAGGAACTGCTCGCCCAGCCGCGCGGCGGCCGCGAGCTGGGAACCGACCCCGGGTCCGGTCACCCGATCGTCGCCAAGGCAGGCCGCTACGGCCCGTACGTCACCGAGGTGCTCCCCGAGGGCACCCCGAAGACCGGCAAGAACGCGGTCAAGCCGCGCACCGCCTCGCTCTTCAAGACGATGTCCCTGGACACCGTCACGCTGGAGGACGCGCTCGCGCTCATGTCCCTGCCCCGCGTGGTCGGCAGTGACGCGGAGGGCGTGGAGATCACCGCGCAGAACGGCCGCTACGGCCCGTACCTGAAGAAGGGCACGGACTCGCGGTCCCTCCAGTCCGAGGAGCAGCTCTTCACCATCACGCTCGACGAGGCGCTGGCGATCTACGCCCAGCCCAAGCAGCGTGGCCGGGCCGCCGCCAAGCCGCCGCTGAAGGAGCTGGGCGACGACCCCACCAGCGGTAAGCCGGTGGTGGTCAAGGACGGCCGGTTCGGGCCGTACGTCACGGACGGCGAGACGAACGCGACACTGCGGTCCACCGACACGGTCGAAGGGATCACGCCGGAGCGGGGCTTCGAGTTGCTCGCCGAGAAGCGGGCGAAGGGCCCGGCCAAGAAGACGGCGAAGAAGGCGACCGCCAAGAAGACCACGGCGAAGAAGACCGCCACGAAGGCGACCGCCACCAAGTCGGCGACGAAGGCGACCGCGAAGAAGACGGCCACCAAGACCGCCGCGAAGAAGACGGCTGCCAGGAAGACGACGGCGAAGAAGACCGCCGAGTCCGCCGCGGCCAAGAAGTCGGCGGCCGAGCCGCCCGTCGAGGACTGACCGGCGCGGGACCGGGAATCGAGGGAACTGGGCGGACGGCACGACGCCGTCGGCCCGCCCGACGCGGACCGACCCCGGACCCGACCCGACCATGCCGGCCCCGCGGCCCGGCCTCCGAACGCCTGCGCAGCGCTGCACGCGTTCGGAGGCCGGGCCCGTGGCGTCGGCGCGTCCCGATAGGCTGAACGCATGACGCGAGCCGAGCAGACAACGGCCCACTCCCCGGTTCCCGACGACGCCTTGGTCGCGGATTCCCGCGAACGCGCCGTCCGGTCCCTGCTGGGCCGACCGCAGCTGAAGCGGCTCTGGAGCGCCCATCTGGTCTCCGGAACCGGTGACCTTCTGGCCCTGCTGGTGCTGGTGCTGCTGGCCCTCCAGGCCGCGGTCGCCGAGAGCGCCTTCGGTGGCGGCTACCGCGGCGTGGCCCTGACCGTCGCCTGCGTGCTGGGCGCCCGTGCCCTGTCCACCCTCCTCTTCGGCGCCGTGCTGCTGGGGCCGCTCACCTCGCTCACCTCGGCCGAGGGCCCGCTGGACCGCCGCTGGACCATGGTCGGGGCCGACGGCTTCCGCCTGGTGCTGCTGATCCTCGCGCCGCTGTGGATCGACTGGACCCCGGGCAGCGCGGTCGCCGTGCTGCTGGTGACGGTCTTCCTGACCGGCGTCGCCGAACGGCTGTGGACGATCTGCCGCGCCTCCGCCGCGCCCGCGCTGCTGCCGCCCCCGCCCCCGGAGGGCGCCAGCATCCGCCCGCTGCCCGACCACCTCGACGCCCTCCGTCGCCTCTCGCTGCGCACCACCGTCGGGGCACTGCCGCTGGCCGCCGCCGTGCTGGTGACGGCG
>NZ_JACADT010000590.1:0-3578 GCF_013421635.1 Streptomyces sp. UH6
GCGAGGACGGCGCCACCGGTCCCGCGGGTCCGCCCGGTGAGCAGGGCGAGCAGGGCGAGCAGGGGCCCCAGGGAGAGCAAGGGGAACAGGGAGAGCAGGGAGAGCCCGGCGAACCCGGCGAAGTGATCCCGACCTTCCTCGAGGTCGAGACGGGCAGCGCGGCCGCCACGTCCACCGCGACGGAGACGGCCACCTGTCCGGCCGGCAGCACGCTCACCGGTGGCGGCGTCACCGTGGACGACTCGCTGCTTTCCGTCGTCACGGTGCTCGAGTCGACCCCGGACGGCGCGAACGGCTGGACCGGCACGGTGCAGAACACCGGTGACGACGCCGCGGACTTCACGGTGAACGCCATCTGCCTGCCCCTCACCCCCACCGCCTGACGGGAGGCCCCTCCCCCGGGGACGCCGGGGGAGGAAGGAGCACGGCACCTCTCCACGGGGCGGCCCCGGAACGCCCTCCGGCGCTCCGGGGCCGCCCCCGTGTCAGCCGTCCGTCCCGGGGGCCAGCGCCCCGTTGCCCAGGCCCTCGCCCGCGAGTTCGGCGATCCGCCGCGTGAGGTCGGCGACCTCTCGCGCGCACGCCTCGAACTCCCGCAGCCTGCGGAACGCCGCTCCGTAGCGCCGCTGTTCCTCGATGTCCATCTGCGGCACCCGCGCCCCCCGCCCGTCGAGACGGAACGTCCCGCTGAGCGAGGTCGACCGCCGGACGTTGGCCGAGGAGCGCAGGAACCCGCGGAGGTAGTCGGTGTCGAGCTGGTCGCTGGCCGAGACGGGTTCCTCCCCGCCCTGGGTGACCAGCCCCGCCCGCGCCAGCTCGGCGACGCTCACGGTGGAGCCGTCCAGCGAGCCCGGTCCCCGGCCCTCCGCGAGCGCGGGGAGCAACCGCGCGAGCCGCTCCAGCCGCTCGTCGAGCTGTTCCCGCAGGGCCCGGTACTCGACGGCGAAGTCCCGGGTGGAGTCCTCCACATGACGCCCGGGTGTGAGGTCCACGCTGTCGTCGAGCAGGTCGATCAAGGCGATGTCGGCGGCCTGCGCGGGCCCGGGTTCCAGGGGCCCGTCCGGGTCGTTGTCGGTCAGGTCGACCATCCGGACGGCGGTGGCGGCGTCCCCGGGCCCGGTCGGTCGGCGCAGGTGCCAGAGGTGGACGGGCTGGGCGTGCGAGGCGGCGGTGCCGGGGGCCAGCGCGACGACCTGGGTGAGAATGCCGCGGCGGACCAGTTCGGCGCGGATGCGGCGGCCCGCCTTGCGGTAGGCGACCGAGGCGGGCATCACCATCAGCACCCGGCCGCCGGGAGCGGTGTGCGCGTAGGCGTGCTGGAGCCAGGCGAGCTCGCTCTCCGCCCGCGAGGGCGTGCCCAGTTCCCAGCGGCGGTCCAGGAGGAGCTGCTCGCGGCCCCAGTCGGTGTCCCCGACGGGCGGGTCGCAGACCACCAGGTCGGCCTTGAGGTCGGGCAGCCGGTCCTCGCGCAGCGAGTCGCCGACCGTGACGTCGACCCCGTCGCGGCCGGTGAGGCCGGCACGCAGCCGGGCGAAGCGCGCGCTGTCGGGGTCGATCTCCTGCCCGAGACGCCGCGGCCCGTGCTCGGGGCCGACGCGCAGCAGCAGGGTGCCGATGCCGCAGGCCGGGTCGAAGATCACCGCGTCCTTGGCGACCCGGCCGGCGAAGTGGCGCACGGCCCGCACCACACGGGCGGTGGTGACCTGGTCGGAGGCGGCACGGCGGACCGAGTCGGTGAAGCGCTCGGCGAGGCCGGTGACGAGTTCCACGGCGGAGCCGCGTTCGAGGAGCTGTGCGATCAGCCGCACGGCCTCCTCCGGGAGCGGTGTGACGGCATCGGGGTCGTCGACGTGCGCGGCGGCGTCGGCGAGAGCGCCGATCATGTCGTCTCCGTAGGCTCCGCGGAGCGTCTGCCAGAGCCTGACCTCCTCGGAGACGTCCTGTCCCTTGCGCTGCCGTTCGAGCCAGGAGCGGATCTCGGCCAGGTCGAAGAGCGGACTGTTGGGTCCGCCCCCGGCCGGTTCGGGGAAATCGTCGTAGCGCCGCCGCCAGTTGGAGACGGCGGCGCGGGTGACGCCGGCGAGACGGGCGATCTCCGAGCCGGTCACCAACGCCCCTGACGCCTGGCTCCCAGCACTCTCAGTCATGACCCACACCGTACACAGCACTCCGGCAGGTCGACAACGGAGAGACGTTGACAGCGTTCACGTGGATTGCTCCGGCCGGGTGAAGTCGGCCGAACCATCGCTGCGGAGGTTTGCCCTCCGCGCTTCCGGTGAGGCGCTTGCCCATGTCAACGGCGACAGAAAGCGCTCACCGGCCGGGCGGACCGGACGGGGCGGAGTCCTCCCCCGGGCCCGGCGATCCCTCGGCGGCCCGCGACGCGTTCTTCGACAACGCGAAGTACCTGGCGATCCTCCTGGTGGCGGTCGGCCACATCTGGGAGCCGCTGCTGCCGGACGACCGCGGGCTGCTGGCCCTCTACGTCTTCGTCTACTCCTTCCACATGCCCGCGTTCATCGTCATCTCCGGCTTCTTCTCCCGGTCCTTCGACGCCTCTCCCGGCCGGGTCCGGAGACTGGTCACCTGCTTCGTCGTGCCCTACGTCCTCTTCGAGACGGCGTACGCGCTCTTCACCCGCTGGAGCGACGACGACCCGCAGCGGCCCATCACCCTGCTCGACCCCACCTATGTGACGTGGTTCCTGGCGGCGCTGTTCGTCTGGCGGCTGACCGCGCCGCTGTGGCGGTCGCTGCGGTGGCCCCTGGCGGTGGCGCTGGTCGTGGCGATGCTCGCCAGCCTCTCGCCCTCGATCGGCGAGGACCTGGACCTCCAGCGGGTGCTCCAGTTCCTGCCGTACTTCGTCCTCGGGCTGTGCCTGCGGCCGGACCACTTCGCGCTGGTGCGGCACCCTGCCGTCCGGGTGCTGTCGGTGCCGGTGGCGTTGCTGTGCCTGGCGGCGGCGTACTGGGCGGTGCCCCGGGTCTCCTACGCCTGGCTCTACCACAGCAGCGCCGCCCAGCAGCTGGGCATGAGCTGGTGGGCGGGTCCGGTGGTGACCCTGCTGCTGTTCGCCGTCGGGGTGACGCTGGTGGCCTGTTTCCTCGCCTGGGTGCCGGCCCGCCGGACCTGGTTCACCGCCCTCGGCGCGGGCACCCTGTACGGCTATCTGCTGCACGGCTTCTTCATGAAGACCCTCGCCCGCACCGGCTTCCACGACCTGCTGCGGCCGCACGGCCTGCCGGGGCTCCTGGCGGTGACGCTGCTGGGCGCGCTGGTGGTCACCGCGCTGTGCACGGCGCCGGTGCGGAGGCTGTTCCGGCCGGTGGTGGAACCGCGGACGCGGTGGGCGTTCCGGGCTCCGCGCGAGACCGCCCCCGGGTGAGCGGCCCGTGCGGGTCAGGCACCGGGCGTCCGGGCCGTGACCGCCCAGGTGCGGTGCGGGACGCTGAGCGGGTCGCCGGGGAAGGTGTCGCGCAGCACCGCCGTGAGCTCGTCGGAGAAGGCCCGCACCTCCTCCTGCGGGAGGCTCGCGCCCACGCCGGCGCTGGCGCGGACGCGGCCCACCCAGTCCCCCA
>NZ_JACADT010000591.1:0-3574 GCF_013421635.1 Streptomyces sp. UH6
CACCGCCGAGACCCTGCTCCGCTGCTACCTGCACGCCGCCGCGGTGGACGGCCGCACGGTCCGCCACCTGCACCGCTGGGCCCAGGGCAACCACGTCCAGGAAGCCGTCCGCGCCCTGCGCACCCACCCCTCCGCCGCCTCCGGCGCGGCCGGTGAGCTGGAGTCGGCCCTCACCTCGCACACCGAACGCCGCGACATGGCGCACCAGTTGACCTCCCGCGCCCTCGCCTGTCTCGGCGCCGTCCACATCCGCGAGGCGTGCACACCCAACCGGAACGATTCCCTGGTACTGGATTCCTTCGTCCACGAATCGGGAACGCTCTATGTGATCGGCGAATCCGTCGAGGACCCGAGGACCGATCCGGCGGCGATGCCGCTCCTGACGGCCCTCGCCTCAAGCGTGGTCGAGCGCGGCCGGCGCATGGCCGAACGGTCATCCTCCGGCCGCCTCGACCCACCAATCACCCTCGTCCTCGACGACGTCGCCGCCGTGGCCCCGGTCCCCCAGCTCCCGGACCTCCTGTCCGCGGGCACCGCCCTGGGCCTGCCCACCCTGGCCCTGGTCCGCTCCCGGGAACAACTCCGCGCCCGCTGGCCGCACGCCGGCCTCTGAACCGGAACCCGCCCGCTCTGCACCCGCCCGCGAAGCCGTCCCTCAGGACTCGCTCAAAAAAGGTGCCTTCCGGGCACCGGGATGCAACCGTGGGTCCCTGCCCACCGTCTCCCGTGACAGCGGGCATACGGGAGGGGTGGGCTGCATGGTCTGGTTCCTGGGGCTTGGTTTCGCGGGGCTCGTCGTTCTCGCCGTCGCGCTCCTCTTCGACGGCGTCCTCGAAGGCCTCTTCGGCGGTGTCGAGGCGCTCAACGGCCTCTTCGACGGCCTGATCTCGCTGCCCGTGATCGCGGGCTTCGTCTCGATGCTCGGCTTCACCGGCGCGATCGTCACCGGCACCACCGGCCTCGGCCCGGCCGCCGCGGCCGCCGTCGCCGTCCCCGCCGCCCTGCTCACCGCCTGGGGCGCCTACCGCGCCAGCAGAGCACTGATGAACGACCATTCCGGCTCGGCGCCCCGCGAGGCCGACGTCGTCGGCGTCACCGGCGTCGTCGTCACCGCCATATCCGCCGACGGTTACGGCGAGGTGCTCGTGCGGCTCGCGGGCCAGCCCGTCAAACTCGCCGCCCGCGCCGACGGCCCACTGCCCCGGGGCACCCGGGTCTGGGTCGACCAGTCCCTGTCGAGCACCTCCATCTCGGTGCGCCCGGTCGAGAACTGACCCCGGCCGAGCCCCGAGCCCCGACACCGACCACCCGGCACCGCACGCCGCGCACCGCACGCCGCGCACCACCCACCGCCTCACCGCCGCACCGAGTCCCACCACCAGCGCTGTTCCGTTCCCTGGGGGGAATCCATGCCAAGCCCCGTCGTCATCGCCTCGGCCGGAGTCGTCGTACTCCTCTTCCTGCTCGCCCTCATCGTGGTCAGCCGCTACAAGGTGGCCGGCCCCAACGAGGCCTTCATCGTCACCGGCCGCCGCGGCAAGAAGGCCACCGACCCGGAGACCGGCACCGTCTTCACCGACAACAGCGGCCAGAAGGTCGTGGTCGGCGGCGGCGTCTTCGTCGTCCCGTTCCTGCAGCAGCGCTTCAGCCTGGACCTGTCGTCCCGCCAGATCCCCGTGTCGGTCCGCGGCGCGGTCACCCTCCGGGGCATCAAGGCCAACCTGGACGGCGTGGCCATCGTCAAGGTCGGCGGCACCGAGGACGCCATCCGCGCCGCCGCCCAGCGGTTCCTCGGCCAGCAGGACGACATCGTCGGCTTCACCCAGGAAGTCCTGTCCGGCGCCCTGCGCGCCATCGTGGGCCGCATGTCGGTCGAGGACATCATCCGCGACCGGGCCGCCTTCGCCGGCCAGGTCGCCGAGGAGGCCGAGGCCAGCCTCTCCGGGCAGGGCCTGATCACCGACGCCTTCCAGATCCAGGACATCACCACCGAGGGCTCCTACCTCCAGGACCTCGGCCGCCCCGAGGCCGCCCGCGCCAAGCAGGAGGCGGACATCGCCGAGGCCATCGCCCGCCGAGCCGCCGAACAGGCCCGTCTGAAGGCCGAGGAGGAGATCGCGGTCGCCCAGCGGACCTTCGCCCTCAAGCAGGCGGAGATCCAGGCCGAGACCGACGAGGCCAAGGCCCGCGCCGCGGCCTCCGGACCGCTCGCCGAGGCGGCCCGCCAGCAGGAGATCCTCCAGGAACAGGAGAAGGTCGCCGAGCGCCAGGCCGCCCTGACCGACCGGCAGCTCGACACCGAGGTCCGCAAGCCGGCCGACGCCAAGCGGTACGCCGCCGAGCAGGACGCCGAGGCCAAGCGGGTCGCCCGGGTGAAGCAGGCGGAGGCCGAGCGCCTGGCCGGCATCGCCTCCGCCCAGGCGGAGGCCGAGCGGGCCCGCCTCACCGGTGAGGGCGAGAAGCAGCGCCGAAGCGCCATCGCCGAGGCCGTGCGCCTCGAGGGTGAGGCCGAGGCGGCCGCCATCGGCGTCAAGGGCGCCGCGGAGGCCGCCGCCATGGAGAAGAAGGCGGACGCCTACCGCCAGTACGGTGACGCGGCCATCCTCCAGATGCTGGTGGAGATCCTTCCCCAGGTCGTCGAGAAGGCCGCCGAGCCGATGAGTGCCATCGACAAGATGACGGTCATCTCCACCGACGGCGCCAGCCAGCTCTCCCGCACGGTCACCGACAACGTCGCCCAGGGCCTGGAACTGCTGAGCTCCACCACCGGAGTCGACCTTCCCTCCCTGCTGAAGAACCTCACCCAGCGCAACGGCGCCGGCGACACCGGAACCCGCAACGGGAGCGTCCCCATCTCCGAGTGACCCACCGCGGCCGCATACACCGAGGGCCCCGGCTCGCCCCATGTCTCCATGGGGCGAGCCGGGGCCCTCCACACATCACGCGCCGTCACTCCTTGGGAAGCACGAGCTCCCACTCGAAGTCGTCGCCCTCCTGCACCTTGAGCCCACTCGGCCGGAACCCGAGCCGACGGTACGCACCGAGCGCACGCTCGTTCCGCTCGTGCACGTAGAGCCGCACCTGCTCGGCCCCGCTCTCCCAGGCCCAGGCCGCCGCCGCTTCGAACAGTTCCCCGATCAGCCCGGTGCCGCGGTACTCGGGCTTCACGAACACGCCCACCACCTGGGCCTGCCGGCGCTCGATCGGCACACCGAGGAAGTCCGCCTCTCCCGGCGTCTCCAACAGAACCGCCACCGTGCCGACCCAGCCGCCCGCACCCGGAAGCTCCGCCACGAACTGCCGGACCGCGGTGCCGCCCTCCGCCGCGCCTTCCGTCCGCTCCTGCCAGAACGAATCCGGCTTGCCGGCGGCGTTCTCGTAGGTCTCGGCGAAGGCCAGATGTGCCACCGGGTCCTGTAGCGAAAGCAGCCGCAGTGCCTTCATCTCACGCCACTCCGCGGCGCGTATCACCCGGATGACGGGTCGCTGTCTGTCGTCCATACGGTCAGGCTAAGCAGGACCGGGGCAGACCGCCCACTCGATTAAACGCGGACGAACCAACCGAAAACCCTCG
>NZ_JACADT010000592.1:0-3572 GCF_013421635.1 Streptomyces sp. UH6
CGCCGGCAAGAGGTTCCGGTGGCTGGTCGCGCCCCGGTCCACGGTGCTCCAGCCCGGGCCCGTGCACACCGGTCTGACGGCCGATCCGGCGGCCGAGGCCGACCGGCTGCTGGACCTTCTGGTCCGGTAGGGCGCCCCTCACGGTCCCCCGGACCGGTCAGGTGGATCACATCGCGCGGTGGCCCGTTGACAGCGGGTGCCCGGGCTTCTAGCGTCACGTCCTGTCGAGGGTACTAAGCGGTCGCTCATCCGCCGGGCGTGTCGTTCGGGCCGAGGCCGCACCGCAGGATCACCGAAGGCGTACCAGGCTTTCCGAGGGCGAGGAGAACCACCCATGTCCACCACTGAGCAGCGCGTCGCGGTAGTCACCGGCGGCGCGCGCGGCATCGGCGCCGCCACCGCCGTCCGTCTGGCCGCCGAGGGCCGCGCCGTCGCGGTCATCGACCTGGACGAGGCCAACTGCAAGGACGTCGTCGAGCAGATCACCGCGGCCGGCGGCAAGGCGATCGGCGTCGGCTGCGACGTCTCCGACGAGGCGCAGGTGGAGGCCGCCGTCGCCCGGATCGCCGAGGAGCTCGGCGCGCCGACCGTCCTGGTCAACAACGCGGGCGTGCTCCGCGACAACCTGCTGTTCAAGATGAGCGCCCTGGACTGGGACACCGTCATGAACGTCCACCTCAAGGGCGCCTTCCTGATGGCCCGCGCCTGCCAGAAGTACATGGTGGAGGCCAAGTTCGGCCGCATCGTCAACCTGTCCTCGTCGTCGGCGCTGGGCAACCGCGGCCAGGCCAACTACTCCGCCGCCAAGGCCGGTCTGCAGGGCTTCACCAAGACCCTCGCCAAGGAACTCGGCAAGTTCGGCATCACCGCCAACGCCGTCGCCCCCGGCTTCATCGCCACCGAGATGACCAAGGCCACCTCCGACCGCGTGGGCGTGGACTTCGAGGACTTCAAGAAGGGCGCCGCCGCGATGATCCCGGTCCAGCGGGTCGGCGTCCCCGAGGACATCGCCAACGCCGTCGCCTTCTTCACGGGCGAGGAGGCCGGCTTCGTCTCCGGCCAGGTCCTGTACGTGGCCGGCGGCCCCCTCAACTGACACCGGACCGCGCGGTACCGGGACACGGAGGTATTCCCACATGACCGACAAGCCCGAGCTCTCCGGCCAGGTCGCCGTCATCACCGGCGCCAGCCGGGGCATCGGCTTCGGCATCGCCGAGGCGTTCGTCGCCCGCGGTGACCGGGTCTGCATCACCGGACGCAACGAGGAGGCGCTGAAGGAGGCCGTCGAGCGCCTGGGCGCCGACCGGGCCATCGGCGTCGCCGGCAAGGCACACGACCTGGAGCACCAGGAAGCGGTCGTCGCCGCCACCATGGAGGCGTTCGGCCGGATCGACCACCTGGTCAACAACGCCGGCACCAACCCGGTCTTCGGACCGATCGCCGACGTCGACCTGAACGTCGCGCGCAAGGTCTTCGAGACCAACGTGATCTCCGCGCTCGGCTTCGCCCAGAAGACCTGGGCGGCCTGGCAGCGGGAGAACGGCGGCACCATCGTCAACATCGCCTCGGTCGCCGGTGTCCAGGCCTCGCCGTTCATCGGCCCCTACGGCATCAGCAAGGCCGCGATGATCAACCTGACCCTGCAGCTGGCGCACGAGTTCTCGCCGCGGGTCCGGGTCAACGCGATCTCGCCCGGAGTGATCAAGACCAAGTTCGCCGAGGCGCTGTACGAGAACCGCGAGGCCGAGGTGGCGGCCGGCTACCCGCTCGGCCGCCTCGGCGTGCCGGAGGACATCGGGGGCGCGGCCGCGTTCCTCACCTCGGAGGCCTCCGGCTGGATCACCGGGCAGAACCTGGTGATCGAGGGCGGCCTCTTCCTGAACGCCGGTGTCGCCTGACCGGCACCGGTGACGGGCGCGGGCCCGGTGACCGGCGGGTGACCGCCGGCACCGGGCCCGCGCCGCGTGCGGGCCCTCACGCCCCCGCGCGCCCCGGCCCGCCTCTACCGTTGTCGGTGGTCGCCTGTAGGTTCCAGACCTGGAAGTGACCGCACACCGGAGGACGTTGACGTGACCGACATCGCCATGCTGCCCGAGTCCTGGCGCGGGGTTCTGGGCGGCGAACTGGAGCAGCCCTACTTCAAGGAGCTGACCGAGTTCGTCGAGGAGGAGCGGGCGAACGGCCCCGTCTACCCGCCCCGCGAGGAGGTCTTCGCGGCCCTCGAGGCGACGCCCTACGACAAGGTCAAGGTCCTCGTCCTCGGCCAGGACCCGTACCACGGCCCCGGCCAGGGCCACGGCCTGTGCTTCTCCGTCCGGCCGGGCGTGCGGACGCCCCCGTCGCTGCGGAACATCTACAAGGAGATGCAGGCCGAACTCGGCCACCCGATCCCGGACAACGGTTACCTGATGCCCTGGGCGGAGCAGGGTGTGCTGCTGCTCAACGCGGTGCTCACGGTCCGCGAGAGCGAGCCCAACTCGCACAAGGGCAAGGGCTGGGAGAAGTTCACCGACGCCGTCATCCGCGCGGTCGTCGACCGGCCCGACCCGGCCGTCTTCGTGCTGTGGGGCGCCTACGCCCAGAAGAAGCTGCCGCTGATCGACGAGACCCGGCACGCGGTGGTCAAGGGCGCGCACCCCTCGCCGCTGTCGGCCAAGAAGTTCTTCGGCTCGCGGCCGTTCACCCAGATCGACGCGGCGATCGCGGCCCAGGGCCACGAGCCGATCGACTGGCGGATCCCGGACCTCGGCTGAGACCGGGGCCCCGTCGCGCCCGGCCGTCCACCGCGGGGGAGGGGTGCGGCCGACCGGACCGCGTCGCCGGGCGACGCGGGCCCGGTGGCCCTAGCGTCGACCGCGGGCCCGCCGTGCGGCGGACCCGCGGGTCATGCCGGGAGCGGCGGGCGACGGAGGACGCGATGGAGCTTCAGGAACCGGACGCGGGCGGAATCGCGGTGAGGACCCGGATCGGCCAGGCCGTGCTGCTGCACCACGGCGGCGACCGGGAGGAGGCGCGGGGGCGCTTCCTCGGCCTGTGGGAGGAGATCGGCGCCGACGGCGACGCCTTCCACCGCTGCGCCCTCGCCCATTACCTCGCCGACACGCAGGACGACCCCGCGGACGAGCTGGCCTGGGACCTGCGGGCGCTGTCCGCCGCCGAGGAGCTGTTGGAGTCGGTCCGGTCGCTGTACCCCTCGCTGCACCTCAACATCGCCGCCGACTACGCCAAACTGGGCTGCCCGGAAGCCGCCCGCAGCCACCTCGGCCGGGCCCGGTCGGCGGCCGAGGGACTGCCGTACGACGGTCACGGGACCCGGGTGCGCGAGGCGATCCGGTCCCTGGAGGCCGGACTGGAGCCGTGACGGGGCGCCGGCCGCGCCCCGGACGGGCTCTCCGCCCTTTTTCGGAGGGCACACGGCCTTCGGAGGGCGCACGGCCTTCGGAGGGCGCACGGCCCGGCCTCTCCGGCGCCGCCCGGTCCGCCGCTCATCGGCTCACTTGGTGGCGCGGTTCTGCATGTTCCGGCACATCGCCTCCTCGGCGCTGCCCTGACGCCAGCCGCCGTACTCGGTG
>NZ_JACADT010000593.1:0-3572 GCF_013421635.1 Streptomyces sp. UH6
CCGCCCGGCTGCCCGCCGCCCCACGGGGGCCGGCGGGCGGCCTCGCGGTCACCCGTCCGGGGAATGGACTTGCGCTGCACCCCAGGTGATCAGTTAGAGTTCAGGCACGCCGAGGGGCGAGGCCGAAAGGCCGGAACCCCGAACCGTGCGGGTGTAGTTCAGTAGTAGAACACCCCCCTTCCAGGGGGGAGGCGCAGTGTGCGATTCCTGTCACCCGCTCTCACCGGTCCATCGGTACGGAGCACCCCTCCGCATCCGGTAGGCTGGACCACGCGCCGATCGGTGAAAGCCGGTCGGAGGCAATGCGGACGTAGCTCAGTTGGTAGAGCGCAACCTTGCCAAGGTTGAGGTCGCGAGTTCGAGCCTCGTCGTCCGCTCCAGTTTCGAAGGCCCCGGTCATGCGACCGGGGCCTTCGGCTTTTCCCCACCCACTTCCCGGTGCCTTTCGGATCTCGACTGACATTTGTCATACGAGCCGATGACACGAGGCACTGTTGTGCGCCCCCGCCCGACGGGAGGCTGAGGTCATGGACATCAGCAAGGGCGAGCGGGTGATAGAGGTCACCGACCTCCGCCGCGTCTACAAGGGCGGGTACGAGGCGGTGCGCGGCATCTCCTTCTCGGTGGGCCGCGGCGAGGTCTTCGCGCTCCTCGGCACCAACGGGGCGGGCAAGACCTCGACCGTGGAGCTGCTGGAGGGCATGGACCGCCCGGCCGGCGGGCGCATCCGGGTACTGGGGCACGACCCGTACCGCGAACGTGCCGCCGTCCGCCCCCGCACCGGGGTGATGCTCCAGGAAGGCGGCTTCCCGGCCGGGCTGTCCGTCGCCGAGACGGCCCGCATGTGGGCCGGCTGCACCAGCGGCGCCCGCCCCGAGGGCGAGGTCCTGGAGCTGGTCGGGCTCGGCCACCGCACCGGCGTGAAGGTCAAGCAACTGTCCGGCGGCGAACGCCGGCGCCTGGACCTGGCGCTGGCCCTGCTGGGCGACCCCGAGGTGCTGTTCCTGGACGAGCCCACCACCGGCCTGGACGCCGAGGGCCGCCGGGAGACCTGGGAGCTGGTCCGGGCGCTGCGCGATCAGGGCACCACCGTGCTGCTGACCACCCATTACCTGGAGGAGGCCGAGGACCTGGCCGACCGGCTGGCCATCCTCCACGAGGGCCGGATCGCCGCCTCCGGCACACCGGCCGAGGTCACCGCCGCCCGGCCCTCCCGGATCTCGTTCGAGCTGCCCACCGGCCGTCTGCCGGGTGACCTGCCGCCGCTCGCCCCGATGGGCGTCGTCGGCCACGAGACCGAGGGAACGCTGCTGCGGCTGCACACCCGCGAGCTGCAGCGGACCGCCACCGAGCTGCTGACCTGGGCCGCCGCCGAGGGCGTGGAGCTGCGGCGGCTCGACGTGCGGTCCGCGTCCCTGGAGGAGGCGTTCCTCGACATCGCCCGCGAGGCCGGCGGACGGCCGGGCAGGCCGGGCACCGGCACGACCGTCGGCCAGGGCGCCGCCCGCGAGACGGAGAAGACGGAGAAGGCAGCATGAGCACCCCCACGATCGCCACCCGCACCGCGCGGAGCGGCGCGACCACCCCCGCCGGCCGTCTGCTGGCGTTGAGCCGGGCCGAGTTCACGCTGCTGCTGCGCAACCGCAGCGCCGTGATCACCGCCCTGTTCGTCCCGTTGCTGCTGCCGTTCAGCGTCCACCAGGGCATGCGGGAGATGGATCTGGCGGCCCACGGACTCAGTCTCGGCGTGATGATGCTGACCTCCGGGATCGGCTTCTCGCTGCTCTTCGCGGTCTACGCCACGCTGGTCTCCACCTACGTCGCCCGCCGCGAGGAGCTGGTGCTGAAGCGGCTGCGGACCGGGGAGGCGTCCGACGCCGAGATCCTCGGCGGCGCGGCCGTCCCCGTCCTCACCGTCAGCGTGGCCCAGTCGCTGCTGATGGGAGCGGTCTGCGCCGCGCTGCTGGACATCGGCGCGCCCCGGGCGCCGCACCTGCTGGTGCTGGGCGTGGTGCTGGGCACCCTCCTGTGCGCGGCGCTGGGCGCGGCGACGGCCGGCCTCACCAAGACCGTGGAGAGCAGCCAGGTCTCCTCGCTGCCGTTCCTCTTCGTGACCCTGCTCAGCTCCGGCATGGCCTTCCCCACCGAGGCGATGCCCGACGGGATGGCCGCGGTGTGCGACCTGCTGCCGCTCTCCCCGGCGATCCGCCTGATCCGTGAGGGCTGGCTCGGGACCATGACGGCCGGTGAGGCGCTGACCGCCGTGGTCACCGCGCTGGCCTGGATCGTGGTGGCCGTGTTTGCTGTACGGCGGTGGTTCCGGTGGGACCCCCGGCGCTGAGGTCCTGACGGGCCCGAAGGGCGCCGGTACGCCGGTGCGGGAGGACCCGTACCGGCGCCGGTGCCGGTACGGAAGAGCCCGAAGGGCGCCGGTGCGGGAGGGCCCCACGGCCCCGGTAGGGAGAGGAGGACGCCGCGTGCGGCAGTGGTGGGGGAGGAAGAGCACCCCGGCGAAGGTGGAGACGTACACCAGGTGGTCGTTCCACGGCTTCGCCCTGACCGAGGCCGGAGCGGCGGTGCCGCTGGCGGCTCCCCTCGGGTTCCCCGACGCGGTGCCGGTGGTCCTGGTCGTCGTCGTCCACGCCGCCCTGTGCGCGGTGACCGCCTCGCGCGCCCTGGACTGGACCCGCGGCCTGCGTGAGCACCCGCGGCGTCTGACGTACACCCTCGGCGTGGTGACCGCCGTGGTGGCGGTGGGAGCGGTGCTGCTGGCGGGCCGGACGGAAGCGGAACCCGTCCAGCAGACGGCCGGCGCGGTCTTCGCGATGGTGCTGGCGTTCGGCGGCGGCATCCTGGTCCTCGGCGTCCGCAACCGGGCCCGGATCCCCGCCGCGGTGGGCGGGTTCGGGCTGGGGACCGGCGTGGTGACCGTGGCGGACGGCATGCCCGTCGCCGTCGCGCTCGGGGTCTCCTTGGCCGTCCTGCTCATCACCGGCTTCATGGCCTTCACCTCCGTCTTCACGGTCTGGCTGCTCGACGCCGTCTACGAACTGGACGAGGCCCGGGAGAACCGGGCCCGGCTGGCGGTCGCCGAGGAGCGACTGCGGTTCGGGCGGGACCTGCACGACGTGCTCGGGCGCAACCTCGCGGTGATCGCGCTCAAGAGCGAGCTGGCCGTGGAACTGGCACGGCGCGGACGGCCCGAGGCGGTGGACCAGATGACCGAGGTCGAACGGATCGCCCAGGAGTCGCAGCGCGAGGTGCGCGCGGTGGTGCGGGGCTACCGCCGGGCCGACCTCGGCGTCGAGATCGCCGGCGCCCGGAGCGTGCTGGAGGCCGCCGGGATCACCTGCGAGGTGTCCGTGGCCGCTCCCGAGCTGCCCGCCGAGACGCAGTCGGCACTGGCCTGGGTGGTGCGGGAGGCGACGACCAACGTGCTGCGGCACGGAAACGCCCGGCGGTGCGTGGTGACCGTCGGCAGGAAGGACGGACGAGTGGTGCTGACCGTGGAGAACGACGGGGCGCGGGCCGTCGGCGGACCCGGCGGCTCGGGACTGGCCGGGCTGCGCGAA
>NZ_JACADT010000594.1:0-3559 GCF_013421635.1 Streptomyces sp. UH6
TCCTCGGCGACGCGATCGCGGGCTACAACCCGGTCTACGGGCACGGTCTGAGCGCCGCCGCGCAGAGCGTCGTGGCGCTGCGCGAGGTGCTGCGCCGGCACGACCTGGCCGACCCGCTCACCGCGCGCCGCGTCCAGCGGGCGGCGGCCCGTCCGGTCGAGAACGCGTGGAACCTGGCGGTCGGGCAGGACGTCTTCTACCCGGGCGCCGCGGACCGGCCGCCGACCGGGGCGGAACGGCTGCTGGCCCGGTACGTGGACCGGGCCGTCGACGCGGGGGCCCGCAGTCCGCGCGCGCTGCGGATCCTGCTGGACGTGATGAGCATGGAACGCCCCGCGGCCAGGCTGATGCGGCCGGACATGCTGTACCTGCTCCTCCTCGGCCGCAAGAAGCCCCTGCTGGACGGCCCGCCCCTCTCCGAGGCGGAGTTGCGGGCCGCGGGAGTTCCGGTGCCGGCGGGCACGCCGTCCGTCTAGACTGCCGCCCATGACTGCCGGGTCGGCCACGGGCCACGCACGAGTGAGGCGCCCGGCCGCGGCATGACCGCGGCGCGGGCCCGCGGCCCGCCCGACGGTTCCGGATCCACGAACCCCGATCCTTCCGGAACCGCACCCTGGAGACCTTTCCTCATGTCCGTCACCACAGTCCGCCTCGACCACGTCGCCGTCCTCGCCGAGGACCGTGAACTGTCCGCCGAATTCCTCGCCGCCGTCCTGGGGCTCCGGGTCGGAGCGCCCTTCGGCCCGTTCCTCCCGGTCGATCTCGGCAACGGCGTCACGCTCGACTTCTACGAACAGCGCGACGAGCCGGTCCAGGGCCAGCACTACGCCTTCCTGGTCCCCGACGAGGAGTTCGACGCGATGCTGTCCCGGCTGGAGACGCTGGGCGTCACCTACTTCGCCGACCCGCGCCACACCGAACCGGGCCGGTTCAACCGGCTCTTCGGCGGACGCGGCGCGTACTTCGCCGATCCGAACGGCCACAACATGGAGATCATGACCCGTCCCTACGCCCGCCCCTGAGCCGGCCGACGGGTCCGGCTGCCCCACCGGCCCGGTGGAGGTCGCGCAGCAGTGCGACCTCCGCCCCGTGGTGGATCATCTCGCGGTTGACGTGGAGGACGAGCGAGGCCATCGGGTACTCGGCGAACGCGTGCTCCGCCGGGCCGCAGCGCCGGGCGAGCCCTTCCCCGCCGAGCCCGCGCACCCCCGCCGTCCAGGCCGCGTACGCCGCGTCGAGCTGGGCGAGGGCCTCGTCGGCCGTACCCGCCCAGGAAAAGGTCGTGTGGTCGGCGGCCGGGCCGCCGGAAGTGCGCGGCGACCGCATGCCCAGGACGCCGACCACCATGTGGCCCAGCCGCCAGGCGATCGTGGTCACCGGTGGCGGGTCGGGCTCGCGGAAGGCGTGGTCGATGGATGGTGAAAGCGCCGCCGCCGGCCGCGATCGGGGCCGTGCTCCGGCCACGAGAACGCACGCGCCAGCAGTCCGGCACCGGCTCCCAGAAGTACTCCTCGTCGGTCAGGCCGGTCATCCGCGGCCTCATCCGGTCGCGCCGGTGCCGATCGAGCTGCTCGACCAGCTCGTTGTTCCCGTCGATGGCCATCCGTCCACGGCAGGGCGGGGAGCCGTCGGAGGGCGGACGGCGCTCCGCCCCGGCCCGCCGTTCGTCTCCCGAGACGGTGTGGACGCCGCCGACGACGACGGCCGATCATGGGGCGATGAGCGACGACAGCACGCCCGAGCAGGGCTTTCTCATCCTGCACGGCTGGCAGAACCGCCGGCCCGCCGACCACTGGCAGCACTGGCTGGCCGACCGGCTGACCGAGCTGGGGCACGAGGTGGTGTACCCGCAGCTGCCCGACCCGGACGAGCCGCGGCTCGACGTCTGGCTGACGGAGTACGGCAGGCACCTGGCCACGCTGCGCGCCCGGCACCGCACCGTCCTGTGCCACAGCCTGGCCTGCCCCACCTGGCTGCACGCCGTCGCCCGCGGGCAGGTCACCACGCCGGTCGACCGTGTCCTGCTGATCGCCCCGCCCGGCCCCGCCTTCCTGGCCGACCACCCGGAGATCACCCCGTTCACGGCCCCGCCGGTCACCGCGGCCGAGCTGGGCGCCGCGGCCCGCCGCACCCGCGTCGTCTGCGGGGACGACGACCCGTACTGCGTGGAGGGCGCGGAGAACGCCTACGCCGGCCCGCTGGGCGTGCCCGCGGACGTCCTGCCCGGCACCGCCCACCTGAACCCCGCCTCCGGCTACGGGCCGTGGTCCGGTCTCCTCGACTGGTGCCTTGCCCCCACCGGTGACCGCCCCGTCGCGGCGGCCCGGTGAGGACGGCGACGGCCCACCGGGGACGGCGCACGGCGAACGACACGCGGTGAACGACGCGGCGAGGGCGACAGGAGGGGGCGGTCACGGCTAAGGCGGGGGCGTCGCGGATCCCGGCCCACGTCAGCCCATGGTCTTCGCACCGTCCAGGCTCTCCCGGATGATGTCCGCGTGGCCCGAGTGCTGGGCGGTCTCCGCGATGATGTGGAGCAGGGTCCGCCGCGCCGACCAGCGGCCGCCGTCCTCGAACCAGGGCGCCTTGGGCAGCGGGTGGCTCGCGTCCAGGTCGGGGAGGGTGACGACCAGGTCGTCGGTGCGGGCCGCCACCGCCGCGTAGGCGTCGAGCACACCGGCCAGCGTCTCGTCGGGGAGCAGCTGGAACTCCGCGGCGCGCTCCGCCCAGTCGGCCTCCGTCATGTCGGTGAAGTCGCCCATCGACGACGGCCCCTCCAGGATGAAGTCCACCCAGCCCTTCTCCACGCCCGTGACGTGCTTGATCAGTCCGCCCAGGCACAGCTCGCTCGCCGTGGGCCGCAGACGGGCCTGGTCGTCGGTGAGACCGCGGGCGGTGGTGCGCAGGAACTCCCGGTGCCGCCGCAGCATCTCCCGCAGGTCGGCCCGCTCGCCGGTCAGTTCTCCGGTGGTGCCGCCGGTCGTGATCATCTCGTTGACGCTCATCTCGGTCTCCGCCTTCACTTCGGTCTGCCACGGGGGGTGTGACGCCCCTCGCCCTCGGACATGTCCCACGGTAGGAGTCATTGCGGCCACATCCTGTCCGCAACAGCCCCGACACTGGTGGACATGGCGAACACCAGCTCACGCACCCTGCGGTTGCTCTCCCTGCTGCAGACGCACCGCTACTGGCCGGGGACCGAGCTCGCCGGCCGGCTCGGCGTCTCCACCCGCACCCTGCGCCGGGACGTCGAGCGGCTGCGCGAACTCGGCTATCCGGTGGAGGCCCAGCGCGGGGTGGACGGCGGGTACCAGCTGGCGGCCGGGGCGGCGCTGCCGCCGCTGGTCATCGACGACGAGGAGGCGGTGGCCCTGGTGGTGGGCCTCCAGACGGCGGCGCAGCACGCGGTGGAGGGGATGGCGGAGTCCTCGGTACGGGCGCTGGCGAAGGTGGTGCGGGTGATGCCGGCCCGGCTGCGCCGCCGGGTGGAGGCGCTGCGCGCCGTGACGGTGCCGGCCGCCTGGGGCGGCGGTGAGAGCCCCGGCGTGGATCCGTCGGC
>NZ_JACADT010000595.1:0-3551 GCF_013421635.1 Streptomyces sp. UH6
GACGAGGACACCGCGGCCGTCCTGCGGCTCCTGGACGAGCAGGAGCACCTCGTCCGGATGCACCGGGAGGAACTCCACCAGACCAACCAGGGCGTCGTCGCCCTGCACTCGAACCTGGCGACCGCCGCGCGCGTCCAGCGCGACCTGCTGGACGCGGAGCGGACCGCGCGCGCCGAGGCCGAGCGCGCCCGGCGCCTGCTGGCCTTCCTCGGCGACGCCAGCGCCACCATCACGGCCTCCCTGAGCCACCGGGACATCCTGAGCCGGCTGAAGGAGCTGCTGGTTCCGGAGTACGCGGAGCACCTCGAGGTCTGGCTGTTCGGCGAGGAGAACGACGACGAGGACCCCCGCGGTGTCCGCGACCACACCGAGGCCGCGGTGGTCGCCGCCCGCACCGGGCATCCCCAGCACGCCGCCCCGTACCCCGGTGAGCTGCCCGGCGTCGACGACCTCCGGCCCTCCGCGCTGTTCCCGGAGCGGCCGGTGCTGGCGATCCCCCTCCTGGCACGCGGCCTGGTGGGCGTCCTCACCCTCACCTCCCCGGGCCCGCGCTTCGACGCGGACACCTCGGTGATGCTGGTCGAACTCGCCCGCCGGGTCGGCATCGCCCTGGACAACGCCCGCCGCTACGAGCAGTCCCGCGACACGGCCGAGACCCTGCAACGCGCCCAGCTCACCGAGCTGCCCACCCAGGCCGGACTGCTGCTGGCCGCCCGCTACCTGCCCGCCACCCGTGGCCTCAACATCGGCGGCGACTGGTACGACGCCTTCATCCAGCCCGACGGCAGCCTGCTGGCCGTCATAGGGGACGTCACCGGGCACGGCCTGCACGCGGCCGTGGTCATGGGTCAGCTGCGCACCGCGCTGCGCGCCTACGCCGTCGAGAACGAGAGCCCGGCGGCGATCCTGACCCGGCTGCACGGCATGCTCCGGCACCTGCAGCCCGAGCTGTACGCCACCGCGATGATCGCCCGCTTCCGCCCGGGCGAACCGGAGGTCGTCTGGGCGTCGGCCGGCCACCTGCCCGCCGTCGTCCGCGGAGCCAACGGCACGGTACGGGTCCTGGACGCCAAACCGGGCGTCATGCTGGGCATCCCGGTGCCGTACGTCTACGCCGACCACCGGGCCGACCTGCCGGTCGGCTCCACCCTGGCCCTCTACACCGACGGCCTGGTCGAACGCCGCGCACAGGGCATCGACCCGGGCATCGCCCGCCTCGGCGACATGATGGGCGCGCTCAGCACGCAGGAACTGGAACAGGACATCGAGGCCGTCGCCGACGGCCTGCTCGAACCGCTGCTCCACACCTCCGAACGCGACGACGACGTCTGCCTGCTGCTGTGCCACCTGCAGGCGACCGAGCAGTCACCCAGGGCCCTCCCCGGCCTCCCCGGTCCCGGCCGCCGGAAAGGCCCTCAGCCCCCGGCGCAGCGCCTCCCGCGCGACGGGGTCCATGCCGGCGAGAACCTCGGCGAGCGCCTGTGACCTGCGATCGGCCACCTCACCGAGCACCTGCCGGCCGGTCCCGGTGAGGACCAGCCGCACCTCACGCCGGTCGTAGGGATGCAGCAGGCGCGACACCAGCCCCGCCGCCTCCAGCCGGTCGCACAGCCGGCTGGCCGTCGGCGTTCCTATCCCCATGCCCTGGGCCAGCGCGGTGAGGTTGAGCTCGGGCTCGGCCTCCAGGAGCCGCAGCGCCCGCAACTGGTGCGGTGACAGGCGCAGACTCGCGCCCTGGGCGGCCACGGACCACAGCTCCGCCAGGCCGTCCACGCCGTGGGCGATCTCCCGAGCGAGGGACAGGAGGTCGTCACCCGGTCCGTCCGTCCGGCCGTCTCCGGAGCCGCCGAGGCGAGTCACGTGCGCATCACCTTCAGTCAGGGGCCCCTCCGGGGCCGGTCCATGTGGCTACCACGTACTTGCGTACGCGGTACCCGAGGAGCCGCAGGGTGACACGCCGGTCAGAGTTCCGGCACCGTCTCGATGTCGAACCCTCCCGGCGGGGCGGGCGGTTCCGCCGGCCCGTCGTCGAGCCGCTGCTCGGCCCAGATGGTCTTGTCCTTGCGGTTGTGCCGGACGCCCCAGCGCCTGGTGAGCTTCATGACGATGTAGAGGCCGCGGCCCCCCTCGTCGCTGTCGCGGGCGTGGCGCAGGTGAGGGCTGGCGCTGTTGGCGTCGGTGACCTCGCACAGCAGCCGGTCCCGGTCGTGGATGAGCCGCAGGCGGACCGGGCCCGTGCCGTAGAGGATGGCGTTGGTGACGAGTTCGGTGGCGACGAGCTCGGTGGTGAACGCCACCTCGTCGAGGTGCCAGGCGGCGAGCTGCCGCTCGACGAGCCGGCGGGCGGTGCTCACCACGGAGACGTCGGCGGGCAGGGTCCAGTCGGCGATCTGCTCCGGCGGCAGGGCGCGGGTGCGCGCCAGCAGCAGGACCGCGTCGTCGTGGCGGGACGGCGCCATCGCGTACACGGCCGTGTCGCACAGCTCCCGCAGCGGCTGGGTGGTGGAGGAGAGGACCTGGGTGAGACGGCGGGTGGCGGCGGCCCGGTCACTCCCGCCGGCGGCGAGCAGGCCCTCCGTGCAGTGGGCGAGCAGCGTCCCCGGCGGGAGCTCCACCACGGCCGGGGCGTAGACGCGCTCACCTCCCGCCCCCAGCGGCGGCCCCTCGGGGACCTCCACCTCGATCGGGCTGCCGTCGGGACCGATGACGAGGGGCGCGGGGTGGCCGGCACGGACCATCACGCACTGCCGCGAGACGGGGTCGTAGACGGTGACCGCGCACCTCCCCGCGGGAGAGCCGTCGGGGACGGCCGAGACACCCGGCAGCTGGGCGGCGACCTCGTCCAGGCGGGCCAGCAGGTCGTCCGTCTCCAGGTCCTGGAGGGCGAGCGTGCGCAGGGCGACCCGCAGCTGGCCCATGGTGGCCGCCGCCTCGACGCCCTGGCCGAGGACGTCGCCGACGGCCAGGGCGACGCGCGCTCCGGAGAGCGGGACGACGTCGAACCAGGTGCCGCCGGCGTTCTCGGGCAGGTAGACGTGGGCGGTCTCCACCGCCGACAGCTCGGGGACGTTCCCGGGCTGGAGCCGTCGCTGCAGCGCCGTCGCCACGGTGTGCTCGCGCAGGTAGCTGCGCGCGTTGTCCAGGTGCGCGGCCGTGGTGGAGGCGGCCTGCCGGGCCACGTCCAGATCCGCCGGTTCGAAGGAGTCGGTCCGGTTCCGGTACAGGGTCAGCAGCCCCAGCACGGTGTCCCGGGCCGTCAGCGCGACGACGATCATGGAGTGCACCCGGGCCCTGAGGAGCGGCGCGAAGCCTTCCGGCGCGGTGGCCAGCCAGGGCTCGTCCGGTGACACCCTCACCAGGCGGGGCCGCAGGTCGTTGAGGACCTGGGTGAACGGCGTCGGGAAGGGGAACGGGCGGCTGTCGCCGTCGTTCCGGCTCCGTTCGGCGCCCTCCGGGGCGAAGGCGACCCGTCGCAGCGGCGCGTCGGCGGGCGAGGGGGCGGGCGAGGGGGGGCCTGGCCGGCCGTACCGTTCCAGCCCTCGTCCAGCAGG
>NZ_JACADT010000596.1:0-3548 GCF_013421635.1 Streptomyces sp. UH6
GCGCCGCGGTCGACGAGACCGACCGGGCGGGGGCCCGGCCGCTGCCTCCCGCGCCGGAGCGGGAGCGCACTCCGGAGCAGGTCTCCGGGATGCTCTCCTCCCTGCGCAGCGCACACCTGCGGGGCGGGATCAGCGTGCAGAAGGAGAAGGAGAGGGACACGGAACGCGGCGCGGGCGCCGACGCCCGTGCGCCCCAGGATGCCGTGAGTGACGAGGGCGAGACGAAGTGACCACAGTTCCCCACCAGAACGCAGCGCCGACCGACCAGGACTCGCAGGCCTTCAACTGGCTGCTCGCTGCCTTCGTCCGCAACACCGACGGGGTGCGCGACGCGGTGGCGGTCTCCTCGGACGGACTGCTGATCGCGGTCTCCGAGGGACTCGGGCGGACCGAGGCCGACCATCTGGCGGCCATCGTGTCGGGGTTGTCCAGCCTGGCGCGCAGCGCCTCGCGGCGGTACGGCTTCGACGGCGTGAAGCTGATCATGATCGAGATGGGGCGGGGATTCCTGCTGGTCTCGGCGATCCGGGACGGCAGCTGTCTCGGGGTGCTCGCCGACAGCAGCGGCGAACTCGGCCTGGTCGGCTACGAGATGGCCGTGCTCGCGGAACGGGCCGGCGACCTGCTCACCCCGGCCCTGATCGCCGACCTGCGCCAGTCCCTGCCCCGGTGAACGGTGAGCAGCCCATGGAAGAGGACGACAGTTTCGTCAGGCCGTTCATCATCACCGGTGGACGGGTGGAGCCGCTGCAGAGCGATCTGAGACTGGAGACGCTGGTGGTCGCAGTCCGTTCGCCGGACGAGTCGCTGACCTTCGAACGCAAGAGGGTGGCCGCGGTGTGCGAGAGCCCGACGACCGTCGCCGAGGTGGCGCATCGGGTGGGGGTTCCGCTGGGGGTCGCCAGGGTGCTGATCTCCGACCTGGTCGACACCGGGCATCTCGCCTGCCGCCAACCCGCGGAGCTGTCGCTCCATACGCTGGAAAGGATCAGGGATCATGTCCGGGCGCTCTGACAAGATGGTTCCGCTGGCCGTGAAGATCGTGGTGAGCGGTGGGCTCGGGGTCGGCAAGACCACGTTCATCGGGGCCATCTCCGAGATCGAGCCGCTGGACACCGAGGCGGCGATCACGCAGGTGTCGGTGGGGGTCGACTCGCTGGACGGGGTGGAGTCCAAGACCACCACCACCGTGGCGCTCGACTTCGGCCGGATCACGCTGAACCCGGCGATCTCCCTCTACCTGTTCGGGACGCCCGGCCAGGACCGGTTCTCCTTCCTCTGGGACGACCTGGTGGAGGGGGCGCTGGGCACGGTGGTGCTGGTCGACACCCGGCGGATCGAGGACTGCTTCCCGGCGCTGGACTACTTCGAGGCGCAGCGTGCCCCGTTCGTGCTGGCGGTGAACCACTTCCCGGGAGCACGGCGGTTCGAACTGGACGAGGTGCGCGAGGCGTTGGGCCTGCACGACGACGTGCCGGTGGTGGACTGCGACGCGCGTGACCGCCGGTCGGTGCGGGACGTCCTGGTGGTGTTGATGGACCGGGTCATCCGGGAGCGCACCGCCGGCCGGGAGCGCTCCGCGGCACTCGTGTGAGGTGACGTCGGCGTGAGGTGGTGTCGGCATGAGGTGGCGTCGGCATGAGGCGGCACCGGTGAGGTGACATCGGTGTGAGGTGGCGGACCGGCCGCCGTCCCGGAGGTGCCGGGGCGGCGGCCGGCCCGTGTCGGCGGGGTCTTCGGCGCTGTCCGGCGCTGTCCGGTGGGGGCTGTCGGGGTGCGTGTCCGAAACACGTGTCCGAAAACGGCGTGTGAAGTGACGGTGAGGAATTGCCGAGGTAGGACCGTCGCAACGGAAGCGGACGGTCGTGTTCCGGCCAGGGGCGAAAGGGGCGACGGGCGGGGAGCGAGGAGGGCGCGAACACCCGTTGCTGCATCCGCGCGGTTTCGCTGAGCTGGGCGTCTGTGGCCCGGGCCGGAGGGGAATGCGCTTGGCGACGCCGTCCTCGCCGGGCGGCCGAAAGGCACCCTTGCGCGGCTCGGTCGCCCGGCCGAATACTCCCTGCAGCGCTTGTCAGGGGCACGGCGGGTCCGGCAATCCCGGTCGCCCGTGTCACCCGGCTGCGCCTCACGGGCCCGCGCCCCCACAAGCGGGCCCCCGACTTCCCAAGTGGAGGAACGAAGAGTGAGGATCAAGCGCACGACCCCCAACGGCGTCACGAGACGAACCCGTCTGCTCGCCGTGGCAACCGGCCTGGTGGCCGCCGCCGCGATCGCGGTGCCCTCCGCCAGTGCCGACGAAGTCGCCACCTTCAGCGCCGGTGAACTCACCGCGGCGGGTGACGCCGTCCTGGACGCGGACATCGCGGGCACCGCCTGGGCCGTCGACTCCAAGACCAACCGGGTGGTCGTCACCGTCGACAGCACGGTGTCCCAGGCCGAGATCAACAAGATCAAGAAGGAGGCCGGCGACAAGGCCGGCGCGCTGACCATCAAGCGCACCTCCGGGAAGTTCCAGAAGTACATCTCCGGCGGCGACGCCATCTACGCCAGCAGCTGGCGCTGCTCCCTCGGCTTCAACGTCAAGGACAGCGCGGGCAACGACTACTTCCTGACCGCCGGTCACTGCACCGACGGCGCGGGTTCCTGGTACTCGAACTCCGGCCGCACGACGGTCCTCGGCACCACGTCCGGCTCGAGCTTCCCGGGCGACGACTACGGCATCGTGCGCTACACCAACTCCTCGGTGACCAAGTCGGGCACCGTGGGCAGCGTGGACATCACGAGCGCCGCCACGCCCAGCGTCGGCACCACCGTCACGCGGCGCGGCTCCACCACCGGCACCCACAGCGGCCGGGTCACCGCGCTGAACGCGACCGTGAACTACGGAGCCGACGGCATCGTCCGCGGCATGATCCAGACCACGGTCTGCGCCGAGCCCGGGGACTCCGGCGGTCCGCTGTACTCCACCAGCGGCATCGCCTACGGCCTGACCTCCGGCGGCAGCGGCAACTGCTCCTCCGGCGGCACGACGTTCTTCCAGCCGGTCGTCGAGGCCCTGAACGCCTACGGGGTCCGGGTCTTCTGACCGGTCGCTCCTCCGCGTCGTCCCGCTGCTCCTCCGCAGCATCCTGGGGAACCCCCCGCACGCCCGGCGTGCGGGGGGTTCCCGCTGTTCGGAGCGGGTGGAGGGTGGGCGGGGCGGGAGTGGCCGAGGTCGCCTCGCGATTCGAACGTGGTCTATGGTGGAGAGGAGGGTGAACGTTTGTTCGATAGTCGTTTCGACAGGCAGGACGGGACGACAAGCAGGCCGGGAGGTGCGCATGCCGGGTTTCCCCCATCTGCACACCGCGTCCGGCTTCTCCGTCCGCCACGGTGCCTCGCATCCCGAGCGGCTGGCGCGGCGTGCCGCGGAGCGGGGCCTGGACGCGCTCGCCCTCACCGACCGGGACACCGTGGCCGGAGCCGTCCGGTTCGCCAAGGCGTGTGCCAAGGAGGGTGTCCGCCCGCTGTTCGGCGTCGACCTCGCGGTGGAGCCGCCGGCCGGGGCC
>NZ_JACADT010000597.1:0-3546 GCF_013421635.1 Streptomyces sp. UH6
GGACGCGCGGCCCCCGCGAGGCGAACCGTTACCTCAGCCCCGTCCGCCGCCGCAGCGCCGCCCGAAGCAACCGGTCGACCAACTCCGTGTAGGACACCCCGGACTCCTCCCACATCCGCGGGTACATGGAGATCGGCGTGAATCCCGGCATCGTGTTGATCTCGTTGATCACGAACTCCCCCTCCTCCGTCAGGAAGAAGTCCGCCCGCACCAGCCCCTCGCAGGACGCGGCCTCGAACGCCTCGACGGCGAGGCGCTGGACCTCCTCCGTCTGCTCCGGCGTGAGCGGCGCGGGGACGATGCCCGCCGCGGAGTCGATGTACTTGGCCTCGAAGTCGTAGAAGGAGTGGCTCTGCGCCGGGGGGATCTCCGCCGGGACACTGGCCCGCGGGCCGTCCTCGAACTCCAGGACGCCGCACTCGATCTCGCGCCCCACCAGCGCCGCCTCGACGATGATCTTGGGGTCGTGGAACTGGGCCTCGGCGATCGCCTCGTCCAGTCCGGACAGGTCGTCGACCTTGGTGATGCCGATGGACGAGCCCGCCCGGGCCGGCTTCACGAAGAGCGGCCAGCCGTGGTCGCCGGCCAGGTCGACGATCTTCTTGCGGGCCGCGGCCTGGTCCAGCTCCCACTCGCGGGGGCGGATCACCACGTAGGGGCCGACCTTCAGGCCGAAGGAGGTGAAGACCCGCTTCATGTACTCCTTGTCCTGGCCGACGGCGGAGGCGAGGACGCCCGCGCCGACGTAGGGGACGCCGGAGAGCTCCAGCATGCCCTGCAGGGTGCCGTCCTCGCCGTAGGGGCCGTGCAGGACGGGGAAGACCACGTCGATCTCGCCCAGCGTCTTGGAGACCGAACCGGGCTCGCTGTAGACCACCTCGCGGCTGGCGGGGTCGACGGGGAGCACCACGCCGCCCTCGGTGGACTCGGCGAGTTCCTCCACGGCCGGGACGACGCGGTCGGTGATCGCCATCCGGTCCGGTTCGTCGGCGGTCAGGGCCCAGCGCCCCTCCCGGGTGATGCCGATCGGCAGGACGTCGTACTTCGTCCGGTCGATCGCGCGCAGCACGGCGCCGGCGGTGACCACGGAGATGCCGTGCTCGGAGCTGCGGCCGCCGAAGACGACGGCGACGCGCGGCTTGCGCTGCGGCTGCCCGGCGGTCCGCTCAGGGCTCTGGGGGAGGTTCTGAGTGCTCATAACGGATTGAGCGTACCCGCTGGTTCCGGACAGGGCAGCGGGCGCGGTCGGGCACACGGACGATTCGCCCGGTCTGCCCCTCGCAGGGGGCCGACCAGGCGTCCTTCAGCGGCGTTCCGGTTTGGGATCGCGTCCCATGAGCTCCTTGAGGGCGACGACCGGCGGCTTGCCCTCGTGGACGATCTCGACCACCGTCTCGGTGATGGGCATGTCCACCCCGTGCCGGTGGGCGAGGTCGCGCACCGACTCGCAGGACTTGACGCCCTCGGCCGTCTGTCGGGTGACCGCGATGGTCTCCTCCAGCGTCATCCCCTTGCCGAGGTTGGTGCCGAAGGTGTGGTTGCGGGAGAGCGGCGAGGAGCAGGTCGCGACCAGGTCGCCGAGGCCGGCGAGGCCGGCGAAGGTGAGCGGGTCGGCGCCCATGGCGAGCCCGAGCCGGGTGGTCTCGGCCAGCCCGCGGGTGATCAGCGAGCCCTTGGCGTTGTCGCCGAGGCCCATGCCGTCGGCGATGCCCACCGCGAGGCCGATGACGTTCTTGACGGCGCCGCCGAGTTCGCAGCCCACCACGTCGGTGTTGGTGTACGGCCGGAAGTAGGGGGTGTGGCAGGCGGCCTGGAGGCGGCGGGCCACCGACTCGTCGGCGCAGGCCACCACGGCGGTGGTGGGCAGCCGGGAGGCGACCTCGCGGGCCAGGTTGGGGCCGGTGACCACGGCGACGCGCTCGGGGCCCACCCCGGCGACCTCGGCGACGACCTCGCTCATCCGCATCGCGGAGCCCAGCTCGACGCCCTTCATCAGGGAGACCAGCACGGTGCCGGGGGCGAGCAGCGGCGCCCAGGCGGCCAGGTTGCCGCGCAGGGTCTGCGAGGGGACGGAGAGGACGGTGAAGTCGGCGTCGCGGGCCGCCTCGGCCGGGTCGGTGGTGGCCCGGATCCCCGCGGGCAGTTCGACGCCCGGCAGGTAGTCGGCGTTCACCCGCGTGGAGTTGATCGCGTCGACCACGTCGGGGCGGCGTGCCCAGAGGGTGACCTCGCATCCCGCGTCGGCGAGGACGATCGCGAAGGCGGTGCCCCAGGAGCCGGCGCCGAAGACGGCCGCCTTCACAGGGGCGGCGGCGCCGGGTCCGCCCGTCTCGGGTCCGGTCACGCGCCGTTCCCCTCCCTCGCCGCTGCGGACCCGGCCTGCTCGGCGGCCTGCCGGGCGGCCCTGCGCCGCTGCTCGATGCGGACCTCGCGGGGGTCGTACCGCACCTCGGGCGCCTTCTCGCCGCGGATCTGCTCCAGCTCGCGGGTGATGGCGTCCATGATGACGTCGGTGCACTCCTTGAGGAGCTCCGGCGTCATCTCCTTGTCGTAGAAGCGCGACAGGTCGACGGGCGGGCCGGCGGTCACCCGGACCGTCTTGCGCGGGAACAGGCTCGGCTTCTTCCCGTACGGCGCCAGGACCTCGTTGGCCCCCCACTGGGCGACCGGGACGACCGGGCACTTGGTGCGCAGCGCGACCCGGGCGGCGCCCGTCTTGCCGGTCATCGGCCACACGCCCGGGTCACGGGTGAGGGTGCCCTCGGGGTAGAAGGCGACGCACTCGCCGCGCTCCACGGCGTCGATGGCGCCGCGGAAGGCGCTGAGCGCGTCGGTGGACTCCCGGTAGACGGGGATCTGGCCGGTGCCGCGCATGACGGCGCCGACGAAGCCCTTCTTGAACAGTCCGCTCTTGGCGAGGAAGCGCGGCAGCCGGCCGGTGTTGTACTGGTAGTGCGCGTAGACGAGCGGGTCCACATGCGAAATGTGGTTCACCACGGTGATGAAGCCGCCCTCGGCCGGAATGTTCTCCATTCCTCGCCAGTCCCGCTTCAGCAGAAGCACCAGCGGCGGTTTTGCGATGACCGCTGCGAAGCGGTACCAGAAGCCGATTCTGCGGCGAGGCACGCGCACACCTTCCTCTTGGGCACCCCGGGCCGTACGAGGGGCCGTACGGGGCCGGAGCCGGGTTCTTCGGGTTCGCCGGTCGTGGGGTCGCACAAGTGTGGCCCCGGGCCGACCGTCTGTCGAGAACACCGTACGCCCCGTCCGACGGCCGCCGTCGCCCTGTCGCCGGACCCGCGGGGGGACAATGTCGGCGTCGAGAGAAGGACGAACACGCGTGCACTGGACCCTGGTCATCCCCCTGAAGCCCCTCGCGCGGGCCAAGAGCAGGCTGTCGGACGCCGCCTCGGACGGGCTGCGGCCGGGCCTCGCGCTGGCGTTCGCGCAGGACACGGTGGCGGCCGTGCTGGCCTGCCCGCGGGTACGCGATGTGGCGGTAGTCACGGACGACGCCCTGGCCGCGCGGGAACTGGGGGCCCTGGG
>NZ_JACADT010000598.1:0-3538 GCF_013421635.1 Streptomyces sp. UH6
GCCGTGTCAGAGCAGCGAGAGCTGCACCGGCCCCTCGGTCTCCGCGGCGGTCCGCGGGGAGGGGATGCGGCGGCGGGCCGCGCCGCCCTCGGGGCCGATGCCGTACTCGCGGGCCAGTTCGTGCACCTGGCGGGTGATCTGCCGCTGGTACCAGGTCGGCGCGTAGGCCCCGCCCGCGTACATCCGCTCGTACCGCGCGACCAGCCCCGGGTGGTGCTCGGCCAGCCAGGCCATGTACCACTCGCGCGCCCCCGGCCGCAGGTGCAGGACCAGAGGGGTCACCGAGGTCGCGCCGGCCTCGGCGATCGCCCGGACGGTGGCGCGGAGCTGTTCGGGCCGGTCGCCGAGGAAGGGGATCACCGGCGCCATGAGGACCCCGCACCCGATGCCGCGCCCGGCGAGGGTGCGGACCACGTCCAGTCGGCGCTCCGGTGCGGGAGTGCCCGGTTCGACCGTGCGCCACAGGTCCCGGTCGACGAAGCCGACCGAGACGTTGACGCCCACGTCGGTCACCTCGGCGGCCTGCTCCAGGAGGGCGAGGTCGCGCAGGATCAGGGTGCCCTTGGTGAGGATGGAGAACGGGTTGGCGTGGTCGCGCAGCGCGGCGATGATCCCCGGCATCAGCCGGTAGCGCCCTTCGGCCCGCTGGTAGCAGTCCACGTTGGTGCCCATGGCGATGTGCTCGCCGTGCCAGGCCCGCGACGCCAGTTTGGCGCGCAGCAGTTCGGGGGCGTTCAGCTTCACCACGATCTGCGAGTCGAACCCCAGGCCGGTGTCCAGGTCCAGGTAGCCGTGGGTCTTGCGGGCGAAGCAGTAGACGCACGCGTGCGAGCAGCCGCGGTAGGGGTTGACCGTCCATTCGAACGGCATCCGGGAGGCGCCCGGTACCCGGTTGACGATGGAGCGCGCCCGGATCTCGTGGAAGGTGATGCCGCGGAATTCGGGGGTGTCGAAGGTGCGGGTGGTCACCGAGTCCGCCCCGAACAGGGCGGGGTCCCTCTGCTCGGACTCCGGCGTGAGGTTCTCCCAGCGCATTGCAGGCCTCGCTTGTCGGTCGTTTCGGACAGCGATAATAGAACACGTGTTCCCTTGATCGTGCGAACGGCACCTCGCGGCCCCGCCGGGCCGTCGATTTGGCGGGGGTGGGCCGGGGTGGTTTGCTGGCGCCGGATCGGCTGGACCCAAGAGCTGGAGGAAGCAATGGCGCAGGTGGAGGCCACGACCGAGCGGGTCGTCGCGGCGAACGCGCAGCAGGTGTACGCCGCCCTGGCGGACTACGAGGGCACCCGGGCGAAGCTGCTGCCCGAGCAGTTCAGCGAGTACGAGGTGCGGGAGGGCGGCAAGGGGGCGGGCACCCTGGTCCACTGGAGGCTTCAGGCGACCGAGAAGCGGGTGCGGGACTGCCTGCTGGAGGTGACCGAGCCCTCCTCCGGGGAGCTCCGGGAGCAGGACCGCAACTCCTCCATGGTCACCACCTGGCGGGTCACTCCGGCCGGCGAGGGCAGGTCGCGGGTCGTCGTCACCGCCGTCTGGAACGGTGCCGGCGGGATCGGCGGCTTCTTCGAGAGGACCTTCGCGCCCAAGGGCCTGGCCCGGATCCACGACGCCGTGCTGGCGCGGCTGGCCTCCGAGGTCGAGTGACGCGGGCCCCCGCACCCCGGGGGTGACGGCCCGGCCGGAGGGATCCCCGGCCGGGTCGGAGGGGCTCCTGAGGAGGGCCGGAAGAGCTCCTGGGGCGGGCCGGAGGGTCAACACCCCACCGTCGCAACCCTGTTGGTCTCACCGTTTCGAGTGACTTGCGTAACCGGAATCCTTTGCTGCCGTTCGCCTGGTGACGTGTGACGAACGGGAGGGCGCAAGTGGGCGTGACGGGCGGGACCGCTCTGCTGCGGGACGAGACCGGGGGACCGCCGACGCCGGAGGACGCGGACACCGTTCCCCTCCCCGCGGTGCGGGACCCCGCCGGGACGGGCCCGCGGCTGACCCCGCGCGGCGTCCGGCTGGTCTTCGCGGGGCTGATGCTCGCGCTGCTGCTCGCGGCGCTCGAGCAGATGATCGTCGCCACCGCGCTGCCACGGATCGTCGGCGACCTTCAGGGCATGGACAAGATGTCCTGGGCGATCACGTCCTACCTGCTGACCTCCACCGTGGTGCTGCCGGTCTACGGCAAGCTCGGCGACCTCTTCGGCCGCAAGGGCGTCTTCCTCTTCGCGATCGTGGTCTTCGTCGTGGGCTCCGCGGCCTGCGGGCGGGCGGAGACGATGGACCAGCTGATCGCGTTCCGCGCGGTGCAGGGGATCGGCGCGGGCGGCCTGATGATCGGCGTGCAGGCGATCATCGCGGACATCGTGCCGTCGCGCGAGCGCGGCCGCTACATGGGCCTGATCGGCGCCGCCTTCGGCCTGGCGTCGGTGGCCGGACCGCTGCTCGGCGGGTACTTCACCGACCACGTCTCGTGGCGCTGGTGCTTCTACTTCAACGTCCCGTTCGGCCTGATCACCCTGGTCGTCGTCGCCTTCGTGCTCAAGCTGCCCAAGCCCGCCGTCCGGCCCCGGCTGGACGTCCTCGGCACCGTGCTGCTGGCCACCGCCTCGACCTGTCTGGTGCTGCTGACCAGCTGGGGCGGCACCGAGTACGCCTGGGGCTCCCGCGAGATCCTCGGCCTGGCCGCGGGCGCCGTGCTCTCCTCGGCGCTCTTCGTGGTGGCCGAGCGGTTCGCGGCCGAACCCCTCATCCCGCTGCGGCTGTTCCGGGACTCCGTCTTCAACGTCACCGCCCTGGCCGGCATGGTGGTCGGCATCGCCCTGTTCGGCGCGGCGAGCTACCTGCCCAGCTACCTCCAGATGGTCGACGGGGCCACCGCCACCGAGTCCGGCCTGCTGATGCTGCCCATGATGGGCGGGGTGGTGGGCGCCTCCGTCGTCTCGGGGCAGCTGATCAGCCGCACCGGCCGCTACCGGATCTACCCGATCCTCGGCGGCCTCCTCTCCGCCGTCGGTATGTGGCTGCTGTCGTTCCTGGACACCGGCACCGGGCGGATCACCTACAGCGTCTGGATGTTCGTGCTGGGGACGGGCATCGGCCTGGTGATGCCCGTCCTGGTGCTCGCCGTGCAGAACTCGGTGCGCCCCCGCGACCTGGGCACCGCCACCAGCGCCAACAACTACTTCCGGCAGATCGGCGGCAGCGTCGGCGCCGCCGTCTTCGGAACCCTCTTCGCCGACCGGTTCACCGAGGCCCTCGCCGAGCGCCTGCCCGGGCTTCCCGGAGGCGCGGCCGCGGCGCCGCACACCGCGTCCGTGAGCCCGGAGATGGTCCACGCGCTGCCCGCGCCCCAGCGCGACGCCTACATCGCGGCCTACGCGGAGGCCATGCCGCGCATCTTCCTCTACCTGGTGCCGGTCCTCGTGCTCGGCCTGATCATCGCCTTCTTCCTCAAGGAGAAACCGCTGGTGTCCCACAACGCCCCCGATGCCGACGAGTCCCAGCCCGCGGCCGCCCCGGCCGCCGCCGTTGCCTACGCGGCCTCCGCGCCGCT
>NZ_JACADT010000599.1:0-3537 GCF_013421635.1 Streptomyces sp. UH6
CCCGCCCCGGCGGTGCCGTCGCCGGCCGTACTGTCCTCGGATGCGCTCATCGAACCATTGTCCCGCCGTGGCCGGGGACCCATCCGACCAGGCCTGGGACGTGCGGTAAAGTACTCCTCACGTGATCACGCGGCCAGGCCGCGGGAGAGCGGATCGGGACGTGGCGCAGCTTGGTAGCGCACTTGACTGGGGGTCAAGGGGTCGCAGGTTCAAATCCTGTCGTCCCGACTGAGGAAGTCGCAGCGGAAGGCCGCTCCGGAGGGATCCGGGGCGGCCTTCCGCCGTGTCCGGCACCCCCCGACCCGGGCCCGGGGCGACCACCGGCCGCGGCTGCGGACGGACGGTTTCACCTCCTGATCGCCGGCCTTCCGGGAGCCCACCCGTGCTTTCGAAAGGCGAACGCAGGGGGTTGACAGTGTCCATACACCGTGCGAACTATGGGAGCGCTCCCACAGGTATCGCATTCACCTCTTCACCTTCCCGTTCCCCCACGAGCCGAGAGGCCGACCGGAAAGGATTCCGCCCCATGCTCCTCGCCAGGAGACCCCGACCCCGCCTGCGCGGCCCAGCCGTCGCGCTGGCCGCCTTATTGGCGTTACCCCTGACCATGACCAACCTGTCCGAGCCCGCGCACGCGGCCGCGGTGCAGTGCAGCGTCGACTACAAGACCAACGACTGGGGCTCCGGCTTCACCGCCGAGCTCACCCTGACCAACCGGGGCACCGAAGCCCTCGACGGCTGGAAGGTGACCTACGACTACGCCGGCAACCAGAAGCTGAGCAACGGCTGGAACGGCGTCTGGTCGCAGTCCGGCAAGACCGTCACCGTCACCAACACCAGCTGGAACAGGACGCTCGCGGCCGGCGCGGCCACCTCGGCCGGCGCGCAGTTCAGCTACAGCGGGACGAACGCGGCCCCGACCTCGTTCGCCGTCAACGGCACCGCCTGCACCGGCGCCCACCAGCCCCCGGTGGCCGTGCTGACCAGCCCGGCGCCCGGCGCGACGTACTCGGTGGGCACCGAGGTCCCGCTGGCCGCCACCGCGGCCGCCGCCGACAACGCGACCGTCAGCAAGGTCGAGTTCTACAGCGACACCGCGCTGCTCGGCACCGACACCACCTCGCCGTTCGAGCTGAAGACCTCCACCCTCGCGGCCGGGGACCACTCGCTCTACGCCCGCGCCTACGACTCGCTGGGCGCCACCGGGGAGTCCTCGCCGGTCGGCATCAAGATCGTCTCGGGTCCCTCCGTCACCGCCGGCCCGACCCAGCTGGGCGTCCGCCAGGGCACGAGCGCGACCTACGAGGTCAGCCTCTCCCAGCAGCCCTCGGCGAACGTCACGGTCACCACCGCGCGGGAGTCCGGCAACACGGGGCTGACCGTCAGCGGCGGGGCCAGCCTCACCTTCACCCCGCAGAACTGGAACGTCGCCCAGAAGGTGACCATCGCGGCGGCCGCCTCCGGCACCGGCTCCGCCGTCTTCGCGTCGTCCGCAAACGGACACACCGCGGCCAAGGTGACGGCCACCCAGCTCTCGGCCGGCGGCACCTACGACGCCAAGTTCCTCGAGCTGTACGGCAAGATCACCGACCCGGCCAACGGCTACTTCTCGCCCGAGGGCATCCCCTACCACTCGGTGGAGACGCTCATCGTCGAGGCCCCGGACCACGGTCACGAGACCACGTCGGAGGCCTACAGCTACCTGATCTGGCTCCAGGCCCAGTACGGCAGGGTCACCGGCGACTGGACGCGCTTCAACAAGGCGTGGGAGACCATGGAGAAATTCATGATCCCCACCAAGGCGGACCAGCCCACCAACTCGTACTACAAGCCCGGTGAGCCGGCCACCTACGCGCCCGAGCACGACCTGCCCTCGCAGTACCCGGCGAAGCTGGACCCGGCCGCCAAGTCCGGCGCCGACCCCCTCGCGGCCGAGCTGAAGAGCGCGTACGGCACGGACGACGTCTACGCCATGCACTGGATCCAGGACGTCGACAACACCTACGGCTACGGCAACGAGCCCGGCAAGTGCAACGCCGGTCCCACCGCCACCGGTCCGTCCTACATCAACACCTTCCAGCGCGGTCCGCAGGAGTCGGTCTGGGAGACCGTCACCCACCCGACCTGCGACAACTTCGCCTACGGCGGCAAGAACGGCTACCTCGACCTGTTCACCGGCGACTCCTCGTACGCCAAGCAGTGGAAGTTCACCAACGCCCCCGACGCGGACGCCCGCGCCGTGCAGGCGGCCTACTGGGCCGACGTCTGGGCCAAGGAGCAGGGCAAGGGCTCCGAGGTCTCCTCGACCGTCGGCAAGGCCGCCAAGATGGGTGACTACCTTCGCTACGCCCTCTTCGACAAGTACTTCAAGAAGGTCGGCGACTGCGTCGGTCCGACCACCTGCCCCGCGGGCAGCGGCAAGAACAGCGCCCACTACCTGCTCAGCTGGTACTTCGCCTGGGGCGGCGCCACCGACACCTCGGCGGGCTGGGCCTGGCGCATCGGCTCCAGCCACGCGCACGGCGGCTACCAGAACCCGATGGCGGCCTGGGCGCTCAGCAACTACGCCCCGCTCGCCCCGAAGTCCTCGACCGGCAAGTCCGACTGGTCCACCAGCCTGAAGCGCCAGATCGAGTTCTACACCTGGCTGCAGTCCAGCGAGGGAGCCATCGCGGGCGGCGCGACCAACAGCTGGCAGGGCCGCTACGCCCAGCCGCCGGCCGGTACGCCGACCTTCTACGGCATGTACTACGACGAGAAGCCGGTCTACCACGACCCGCCGTCCAACCAGTGGTTCGGCTTCCAGGCGTGGTCCATGGAGCGCGTCGCGGAGTACTACTACCAGACCGGTGACGCCAAGGCCGGTGCCGTGGTGAAGAAGTGGGTCGACTGGGCGGTCGGCAAGACGACGATCAACCCGGACGGCACCTTCCAGTTCCCCTCCACCCTCCAGTGGACGGGCGCCCCGGACACCTGGAACGCCACCTCGCCCGGTGCCAACAACAACCTCCACGTCACGGTGGCCGACTACACCAACGACGTGGGCGTGGCGGGCTCGTACGCCAAGGTCCTCACCTACTACGCCGCGAAGTCCGGTGACGCCAAGGCGAAGACGACCGCCAAGGCGCTGCTCGACGGCATGTGGGACCACCACCAGGACGGCCTGGGCGTCTCCGTCCCGGAGACCCGCGCCGACTACAACCGGTTCGACGACCCGGTGTACGTGCCCTCCGGCTGGACCGGAAAGATGCCCAACGGGGACACCGTCGACTCCTCGTCGACCTTCATCTCCATGCGCAGCTTCTACAAGAACGACCCGGCCTGGTCCAAGATCGAGGCCTACCTGAAGGGCGGCTCCGCGCCGGTCTTCACCTACCACCGGTTCTGGGCGCAGGCGGACATCGCCACCGCGCTCGGCGCCTACGGCGAACTGCTCGAGTGACACGCCGTAGCCGGTGAAGGGCTGCCCCGGGGCGACCGTCCGCCCCGGGGCAGCCCCCTGTGCGGGCGGCCTCGCGCGGCCTCACACGTCGGTGG
>NZ_JACADT010000006.1:0-37729 GCF_013421635.1 Streptomyces sp. UH6
GCCCGAGGACGAGCCGGTCCGCACGCTGGCCGGCGCCCAGCCCGCCGACATCGACCTGGACCGGCTCCGCGCCCTCGCCGCGCGAGGGATGTCCGACGGGGAGATCGGACAGGAGCTGCGCGTGTCCAGCCGGACGATCCTCCGGCGCCGCAAGGAGCACGGCATCCCGGCCGGCCTCGAGCCCGGCGTCCACGCGGCATGACCGGCTGGCTCGGCGGCGTCGCTGTCCGCCGCACGGAGAGGGGCCAGGTGCCCATCGCCGACTTCCTCTGCGTCGTGTGCGGCGAACACCGCCGGGCCACCGGCCGCCAGCTGGTCACGGACCTCATGCAGTCCGACCCGATCGGCTCCCACCAGTCCGTCTGCACCGGCGCCACCACCCCCCTGCCCACCACCAGCACGCACGGCCGAGAGAAGGACCGTTGAACACCGACGAGCAGCAGCCCACCGCCGCGTCCGGCAGCGTGCCGAACGCCTTCGGCAACGCGCTGTCCTGGCGCTGGACACGCGCCATGTCGACATACCTCCGGCGCTCCGGCCTGCCCCTCCTCCTCTGCCAGCTCCGCAACCTCGCCAACGCCTCCGGCGAGATCGCCTTCGCCGCCGACCGCCGCGCGATCCGTATCAGCGACATCGCCTCCGCCGCCTGCTGCAGCGTCAAGGACTGCCGCCGCTACCTCGAGGCCGCAATCCGCGCCGGCGTCGTCACCACCCGCGGCGAGCGGAAGAAGGGCACCACCGCCCGCTACGTCATCCTCGTCTCCCCCTTCCCCGACTGGGACGCCGCCGAGGAGTACCTGCGGTCCACCGCCCGCACCTCCGGCAAGAAGCCCGCCCCCTGGACCGACCCGAGAAAGGGTCACCGCGACCCCAACGAGAAGGGGTCACCGCGACCCCAACTCGACCCGGAAACCGCCCAGACCGAAGGGGTCACCGCGACCCCAACGAGTAAGGGTCACCGCGACCCCAACGGTTGGGGTCACCGCGACCCCAACATCCCAGGGTTCTTCCAAGAACTACCCCAAGAGATGGCTGAGGTTGGCGATCAACCACAGGTAGACGGGCCCTCCGCAGAACCTCCCGAGCCCGACCAGCACCACGAAGAGCACCACGCCTCGCTCCCGCCGGAGCCCTCCGGCATCAGCCGCTGCCCCTGCGGCATCCCCCTCCTCCGCCCCACCCCCGACGGCCTCTGCCACGGCTGCCGCAACCACCAAGCCACCGCATGACCATCCACGCCCTCCGCCGCCTCCTCGACGAGATCGACGCCCAGGGCGGCCCGGAAGCCGCCCGAGAAGACCGTCTCCGCCTCACCGAAGGGACCAGCCCCATGACCACCCAGACCGCCACCACACAGGCCTCCCCCGGCCAGCCGCAGACCCTCCCCGTCGGCCAGCTCCTCGCCTGGGGCGACCAGCACTCCGACCCCGAGGTCCAGGCCCAGGCCGCCCGCGCCCGCGCCGCCCTCGTCGGCCTCCGCCAGCGCCACGCCGCCGACCAGGAACTCACCGCCATCACCGCCGAGAAGGACCAGCTCGAGAAGCGCCTCGCCGAACTCCAGGCCCGGCAGGACGAGCTGCAGCCCACCCCGGCGAAGAAGCGCCGCACGCCGGTCGTCCGCGACTACGACACCCGCGAGGTCCGCGCCTGGGCCGCCGAGGCCGGCATCGACTGCCCCAAGGTCGGCCAGATCCCCCGCCGCGTCCTCGACGCCTGGCGCCAGCGCCCCGCCGCATGACCGGCGCCGCCTGGGCGGTCATCACCGGCATGACCGCCCTCGGCTGGGCCCTCCACCACCTCGCCCTCCACCACCTCACCCGCGACCCGCTCGACGACGAACACCGCCACCTCGTCGCCACCCACCGCCAGGAGCAGCCGTGACCGACACCGTGTACCGCGAGCGCGCCCACCTCGTAGCGCACCTTGCCGCCCTCTACCCCTCCCACATCGGCCGCACCGACACGGACGAGCCGGAGTGGAGCGTCGTCACCATCGAGACCCCTACCGGCCAGATGTGCTGGCACATCAGCGACGACGACCTGGACCTCTTCACCCACGTCCAGCCCACGAACCGGATCTGCCGGGCCTGGGACGGCCACACCACCGACGAGAAGTACGGGCGGCTGCGCACACTCACCGTGCAGACAAAGCCGGTGCCGCTGATCGACCCGCGCACCAGCGCGTACCTGCAGGCCGCCGAAGACGTCGACCGCGAGTACCCCGGGCCGATCCTCGGTTTCGTGGCCCGCGGCGTCGCGCAGTTCCTCCGCCGGCGCGCCATCGAGATCGAGCAGGGCAATCGATGACCGCCCCGTCCTCCACCCCGCGCGGCGAGCACACCCCGCGCCCCGGCGTTCTGTGGACGACGACCGTCGGGTGGGACGGCGAGCAGGTCGTCGAGGACGACGCCCCAGACCCCGCCCCGCCGAACCGCGCCACCAGAAGGGCAGCAGCCCGCGCCGCCCGCAAGAAGGGAACCCGATGACCCCCCGCCCGCCCTCCACCGACGACCAGCTCGACGCCCTCACCGCCGAGGTCCAGCATCTCCGGCAGCACCGGCGGCTCCTCACCGCCGCCATCACCCGCGCCCGCCTCGCCATCGCCGACCACCGCGCCGGCACCCTCACCAAGAGCCAGGCCTACGGCGCCATCGCCGACAGCATCGACCAGCTGCCCGCCGAGGTTCCGGCCGAGGACGTCCTGGAGCGCGTGCGGGCCGAACTCGACCGCATCGCTCGGCTCGACACCGTCACCGCCGACAACGGCCGCGCGGACTCCTTCGCCGTGGGCGCCCGCTGGACGCTCCGCATGATCCGCGAAGCCCTGGACCACGCCGAGGCCACGCCCGCCCCGGCAGCGGCCGGCCCCGGCCTCCGCGAGCGGTGGCGTGCCGCCTGGCGGGCCCTCACCCCCGAGCAGCAGGCCGCCCGCCTCGCCGAACTCGACGCCGACGACGACGAGCCCGAGCTGTGCGGCCGCACGACCAGTGTGGCTGGCGACGAGTACCCGCCCTGTGCCCGCCCTGCCGGGCACACCGAGGCGTACTGCCGCAGCGCCGACACGAAGGCGTATTTCCTCACCGAGCCCCTCGCCTGACCCACCGCCCGACCGCCGGGGCCGCCCCCTACGGCCCCGGCCCGCACCACCAGGAGCCCGTCATGACGTGTGAACTGTGCGACCGCGCGACCAGCGGCCACCTGTGCAGCCGGCACACCGAGCAGCTGGCCGCACGGCTGCGTGAACTCCCCGCGCTGTACCGCGAGGCAGGCGAGTGCCTGGTGCCCCGCCAGTCCGGCTGGGGCGACATCGTGGCGACCAAGGCCGCGGCCGGCCCCCGCTCCCCCGTCAACGAGGACGTCATCGACACGGTGAACTGGGCCCGCGCGACCGAGGTGATCCACCTGTGGCGGGCGGACGTCCGCCGCCTGCGCTGGCCCCACCGCGGCGCCACACCGCCCGCCGACCTGGACACCGACTGCCGCTGGCTCGCCCAGGAGCTGGACTGGATCGTCGCGCAGTACCCGGCATGCGGCGACCTCGCGCGGGAGGTGGCTGAGCTGAACAGCGCCGTCCGGTCGGTCGTTGGCGACCCGGAGCCGCGCCCGCAGCGCCTCGGCTTGTGCATCGCCCTGGTCGATGACGACGCGGTGTGCGGGGCCGTCATCTCCCGGCTGCCGGGCGAGACACAGCTGAGGTGCAAGTGGTGTGGGACGACCTACGGGCCGCAGGACTACATGACGCTGCAGCACTTCCAGCCGGCCGATGCAGCGTGACTATCACGGCCCCCCGTGATAGTGTTCTCGTCGTGAACGAAGAACCCTGGCGGGTTCGGTTCCAACGCGAGGACGAGCTGGTGGAACAGCTCCAGTCGCAACTGGCCGACGCGCTCCAGCGACGCGGCGAGGCACTCGCCGACGGCAAGGCAGAGCTCGGCAGCTCCTACCGAGTCGCCAAGGAAGTCGGCCGGAGCTACACCGCCATCAACGACGCGATCAAGAAGTACTCGACAACCGAATAGAGCGGGGCCGGACGACAGCTCCCGGGTGGTGGAACACCCGAGGCGCGCGCGCCGCCCGGCCCCTAACGCACCGACGCGCAGCAACGCGTCGGCACTTGCCCATCCAACGAGACAGGACCTCGTCATGGACCAGGAGCAGCGTAGCGCGCCCACGCGCGCCACCAGCAGCCCCACCCTCGCCGACCTGCACGCCCAGTGCCACGCCGACTACGGCACCCCCGAGCAGCGCGCCGCCCGCGCCACCGAGGCCGGCATCCAGACCGCCCTCGCCCGCGTCCACGGCAACGAGGCCGGGGGCACGCGATGAGGAAGCTCACCACGGGCCAGAAGGCCATGCTCGTCGCGGCCGCCGTTCCCATGGTCGCCGCCGGAGCGTTCGGCGGCTGGGGCACCTACACCAACGTGGTCAGCGAGTTCGGCCGCGCCGCCACCGCCGCGGGCGTCGTCGCGGCCGGTGAAGGCGTCGCCCTCATCCTCGCCCTCGTCATGGTCGGGCTCACCCTCCTCGGCCAGTCCGCGCCCCTTCCGGTCCGCGCCGGCCTCTGGACCGCTCCCATCGGCGCGGCCATCACCGGCATCGCTGTGGCCGACAGCACCACCGAGGCCATCGTCTACGCCATCACCCCGATGGCCATGACCGCCTCCGCCGAGGGCCTCGGCCTCCTCGCCCGCCGCGTCGTCATCTACCAGACCGGCGTCGACGCCGAAGCCCAGCGCCGCAACGCCGAGACCGTGCAGCGGCTCGCCTACCAGCAGGCCCGCGCCGCCAACCACCCCGGCAAGGTGGTCAGGAAGTGGGCCACCCGCCGGTCGTGGCGGCTCGTCGGCCGCGTCGGTGTCGGCGACCAGGAGCTCGGCGCCGAGCTGGTCGACCTCCAGCGGACCCGCCTCCGCCAGGGGGCGGACGCCGCCCTCGCCGGGATGCTCAGCCTCGGCCCGGCGGATGAGGCCCCTGCGGCGGCCGCCGCCTCGAGCACCCCGGCGCCCGCGCCGTACCGGTCCGCCACCGACGTCCTCCGCGAGAGCCTCGGCGAGATGGACCCGACGGATGCGATCCGCGTCGCCCACGATGCGCGCCCGGATATGCCCCCGGCCGAACTCGCCTCCCTCCTCGTCTCCTACGGCATCGTCGTGGACCCCGTCCAGGTCGCCCTCGTCCTCCACAAGCCCACCCCCGAGCACACCATCGAGAGGGCAGATGCGGCCGCGCATCCGCAGGTCAGCGAGCTGCCGCCCGTGAATCTCCAGGAGGCCGTCTGGGAGGCCGCATCCACGCTCGGCCCGGAGGCGAAGGCCAAGCAGATCGCCGCCCACCTCCGCGAGCAGCGCCGCCTCGTCGTGGACGAGCCCTACATCCGGGCCGCCCTCTCCCGCCAGAAGAAGACCGTCGCCGGGGCGCCCCAGGCACGGCCGATGGAGGGCGGATACGCATGAGCATCCAGCCCGACGCCGACGAGCTGCGCATCCGCAGCGCCCTCCACGCCGCCATAGACGGCACCCCCGTCGCCGCCGTCCCGCCGCTGCCCCCGGGCTACCAGCCCGCGGCCCCGGCACCCGCTCGGGACGACTGGTGGGACCGGCTCTACGCCGACGACGCCCAGGAGCCCGACACCGCGGCCGAGCCGGAGGCGGAGGACGAGCCGCAGCAGCGCGAACGCCGGTGGAAGACACCGGCCGCCCCGGCCGCCGTCGAGGATCCGCAGGCCGAGGAACCGGCCGCCGCCCCCGCGCGGCGGCCGGCCACCCGCCAGTCCCTCACCGACGCCTACGCCCGCATCCCCGCCCGCATCCGCTGGCTCGCCTACCACAGCAGCGCGGCCGCCGCCGGATGGCAGCTCGGATGGGTCCAGTGGTCCACCGACGCCACCGCCTGGATCACCGCCACCGGCTGGACCCACCCCCACTCCCTGGCCCTCTACGCCCTCGGCGGCGGAGCCGTCGCCCTCTACCGCCGCCTCTCCCGCTCGCTCGTCCTCGTCGCTTGGGCCGCGGCCATCCCCGTCTCCTCCGCCACCGCCGGCGTCCTGCTCTACGGCACCGGCGCCTGAAAGGACCATCGTGAACAGCATCTTCGGGAACTTGGGCATCGTCGGCCTGGCGCTCGTGCTCACCGCCCTCCTCGTCTTCGGCATCAAGGGCGGCGGCAAGGTCAAGCCCCTCGGCTGGTGGCCCTGCCTCATCGGCGGCATGCTCGCCGGCAGCGCCTACGCGGCCGCGGGCGGCATCTTCCGCATCGTCCCCGACCTCGTCGGTGCGGGCCTCGACGCCGCCAAGGGCATCTTCCCCGGCGTCACCATGGCCGCCATCGCCCTGCTCCTCGGCATCGTCATCGCCTTCAAGAAGCTGAACACCAAGCAGGTCGCCATCCTCGGCATCGTCTTCTGGTACGCCGCATCGGGCGCCGGAGGCATCTGGAGCATCGTCGCCACCACCATCTCCGGCCTCGGCAAGCAGGTCGCCTGATGCCCGCCACCGACCGGCTCCGCGCCGTGCTGGCCCTCACCGGGCCGCTCGGCGCGGGCAGCCGCGCCCTCACCGCCCGCCTCGTCACCCGCTACGGCTGGCGGCCCGTCCTCGGCGGGGGAGCCCTCACCGGATACGCCTGCCTCCGCTACGAGACCGCCCCGGCCTGGGTCGCCGCCGCCTGGTGCGCCGCCGCCCTCATGCACGCCCCCAAGACGACCGACGAGCCCTCCGAGAAGGACCCGGCGCCGGAGGACATCGAGGAGGCCGACGAGGACCAGGAGCCGGACGTCGCCACCCTTCTCCACGAGCTCGTCGGCGACGACCGCGGCGTCCTCCTCACCCGCGTCCAGCAGGCCCTCGCACTGCCCGACACCCGGGCCGTTCGAGACCTCCTCGACGAGGCCGGCATCCCCACCCGGAAGGGGGTGCGCACGGCCGCGGGCAACGGGCCCGGCGTGCACCGCGCCGACCTCCCCCCGCTCCCCCAGGCTGGCGACCACTCTCCTGTTGGCGTTGTTGCCGCAGGTCAGACCGCCAACACCAACGCCAACAACGGCCCGACCGTCGAGCAGGTGGGGAGCGGAGGAGTCATCGTCCGCGACCCGGCCGACACCCGCCGGCACCACACCATCACCTGACCACCGGAGACACCCGATGCCCTACGAGTACCGGTGCACCGCCTGCGACGCCCACGGCGACCGCCACGACACCAGGCAGGCCGCCGAGGACGACCGCGACCGCCACCGCCAGCTGGTCCACGGAGGCCTCGCCCCCGCCACTGGCGACCACGTCGCACCGGTCCACCACCCCACCCGGGGCGACGGGTGCCTGCCCTCCGGCAGCACGCTGGCCACCGCGGCCCTGCTCCTGGCGCTCCTCGCCGACTGCTGGGGCCGCTGACCCACCACAAGACCCCGGGGCGGGCCGCCAACCGCCAAGAAGCCGACCCGCCCCGGTCCCATCCCGATCACGAGACAGGAGCGCCATCATGGCACTCGGATTCCCCCGCCCGATCAAGCAGGACGATCCCCGGCTGAAGGGCCACGAGACCACCTACTCCGCGTCCCGCGGCGGCTGGGTCAAGAAGAAGCCGCAGCCCGTCCCCGGCACCCCGAAGAAGTAGCCGCAGCACCACCCGACACGCGCCCCGCCCGCATCCCTGCCGGCGGGGCGCCGTCGTTCAGGCGTCCGGCGCCGGGTGCCGCACGGCCTTCTTCACAGCCATCTCCAACTGGTGCCGGTCCGCGCCCGTCTCCGCGGCCACCTCGGTGACACGGGCCTGCACAGCCGCAGCAGTGTCGGCAGTCAGTTGGCCGGCCTGGATCTCCGCCCAGGCAGCGCGCTCCAGCTCAAGAAGATCATCGGGGATGTCCACGCCGGGATCCTACGTCGCAGCCGCACCCTTCTCGCGCAGGCGTTCGGCCATACCAGCCGAGGTCACCCGGTCAGCAGCACTGCCCTGAGATCATGGGGTCATGAGCGCCATCGTGGACGTCGAAGCCGCCGCCCGATCCGTCAACAAGTCGACATCCGCCCTCCGGATGTGGGCATCCAAGGGCTGGATCCACCGCCACGGATACGACCGCCGCGGACGTCTCCTCGTCGACGTCCAGGAGGTCACCGAGGTCGCCCAGCGCAAGGCCGCCGAAGACGCCGAACGAACCGCCGCATGGGCCACAGCAGTTGCTTGACCCACAGCCCGCTCACCTGCGATGATGCAAACCGGTCGTTCGGCATGCCCGAACGCACCCCAAAACGCACGACGAAGCCCCGCCGAACGGTCCCCCCGCGGCGGGGCTTCGCCGTGTCCAGCCACGCCACTACGATGCCCCCACGCAACAGCAGACCGTGGGGGGACCACATGGCTCAGCAGCCCAGCTACAGCGACATACAGAAGGCCGTCCGCGTCGAGAAGTTCAGGGTGTGGGCGGCCTGGTTCGCCGGCGGGTTCGTGATGCTCGGCATCACCAACGCCAGCAGCGACATCGCTTACCTCGGCGACATCATGCTCATCCTCTTCACCGTCGGCCTCGTGGCCTTCACCTTCGTCGCCTTCAAGATGACGAACGCGCTCAACCGGAAGGCCGAGGCCGCCCGACGCGAGGCCCTCGGCGACGACCTCATGTGACCCGGAGGAGGCGCCCGTGGCCGGCAACCCCCGCAACGGGCGCCCCTACCGCCGCCTCGCCGCCGACCTCCGGCGCCGCGGCGAACCCTGCTGGCTCTGCGGCCACGACATCGACCCCACCCTCGACCCACGCGACCCCTGGTCCTGGACCATGGACCACGTCCAGCCCGTGTCCCGGCGCCCGGATCTCCTCCTCGACCCGGCCAACGCCCGGCCCGCACACCGGCGCTGCAACAGCAGCAAGGGCGACCGGGTCACACCCCGCGCAGTCGGCCCCACTTCCAGGAGATGGTGACCATGAGCACCGAGCCCACCGTCACCCTGTTTAGCGACGGCCTGCTGTCCAAGTGGGGCTTCAACGACGGCGAACCACCGAACGGCTGGTACGACTACTGCGAGGCCAACGGCATCGACTACAACGCCGCTGACTTTCCCCTCGTGGAACTGGTCCGCCGCTACCTCGTCCCCGTGCTCGACCAGGACGTCAACGTCGTGGAGATCGAGACCAGCCACAATCCCATCCGCGTGGACACCGTCGATGGGGTCGACGTCACCGAAGCGTGGTTCGGACGCGCGCCTGCACCGACGCTCACCCCCGAGCACGTGGACGTCCCGATGAGTGAGGTGGCCAAGCTGATTCGGAGGTGACGCCGTGCTGTACGTCGTCACCGGCCCGCCGGCGGGCGGCAAGTCCAGCTGGGTCACAGCCCACGCTCGCGCGCACGACATCGTCATCGACCTCGACCGTCTCGCCCTCTCCCTCGCCGGGCCCGACGCGCCCAGCTGGGACCACCACCCCGTCCTGCTGAAGGTCGCGCACCGCGCGAGGTTCGCAGCCATCGACGAGGCCGTGAAGCACCGAGACCAGGTCGACGTGTACCTGATCCACACCCTGCCCGGCACCCGGGCCCTGGCCAGGTACCAGCGGTGGGACGCGCAGGTAGTGACCATCGACCCTGGACGCGACGTCGTCATGGAGCGCGTCAAGGCGATGCGCACGCCAGGCATGGTGGCCGTCGCGACGCGCTGGTACCGCGACCGCAGCAAGGTCGGCCTCCCGGCCGGCACCCGGCAGTCGTCCCGCTCCTGGTGACCGACCCGGCTCGGATGGGCGCTGACCTCGACTGATCACCCTCTCGATGATCGCCTTCCCTGCAGGGGGAGGGGGGCCTTGGGCCATCGTGAGATTGAAGAGCGGGCGACCCAAAAGCCCTTGGCGGTCGGTTTTGCGCGCGGCCCGATCGAGCCGCTATCCACCGCGAACGCAGCTCCAGCGAGATAGGCGAGACGCCCCACGTGCGCCCTATGTCCGTTTCGGTCGCATCGCTCAGGTGAGCCCGCTAATTCACTCGGGCCGAGCCCCGGGTGAATAGCGACCTAGATCATCCGTCTTGCCCGGGGGGAGTGATCGTGGGCTTCGTCGCAGGTCAGATCGCTGCAGAGATCGAAGGGATGGGCGTGGGCGACCGCGCGCCCGGCCTGGCCGAGCTCGCCGAGTCGCTGGCTCGCTCGGTCGACGAAGCGGTCGACAACCCCTCCGCGAAGGCGGCCGCGGCGCGCGAGCTTCGCGCGGTCATGAAGGACTTGCGGGCGCTGACCCCCGTCAAGGCTGAGGGAGGCAAGCTCGATGACCTTGCTGCCCAGCGTAAGAAGCGGCGCGGAGCTTGAGCCGCGCATCCCAGACGCTCGGGGTGCACAGCGCCCCCGCGTCGTCACGGTGCCGCCCTTCACCAGCTCAGCGGGCCAGGAGGCGGTGGAGCTCGCGGCGGTCGCCGGGCTGAAGCTGGACAACTGGCAGCAGTTCGTCTTGCACGTCGGCCTGGGCGAGCGCGAGGACGGTTCCTGGTCGGCGTTCGAGACATGTGTCAACGTGCCCCGACAGAACGGCAAGGGCGCGATCATCGAGGCCCGCGAGCTGTGGGGCCTGTTCCTCGGGGGCGAGCGGCTGATCCTCCACAGCGCTCACGAGTTCAAGACGTCGATCGAAGCATTCCGCCGGATCGAGGCGCTGATCCGGAACTGCGACGAGTTGAGTAAGCGGGTCGCGCGGGTGCGGCGGACGACCGGCGAGGAGGCCATTGAGCTACTGACTGGGCAGCGGCTTCGTTTCCTGGCCCGCAGCGGGGGCTCGGGCCGCGGCTTCACCGGCGACTGCAACATCCTCGACGAGGCGATGATCCTCGGCGATGACGCCATGGGCGCACTGATGCCGACCATGGCGGCCGTCGAGAACCCGCAGATTTGGTACCTGGGCAGCGCTGGTATCGGCGCGCCGTCGATGCAGCTGGGCAGGCTGCGTGCGCGCGCTCTTCGAGCGTTGGAGACCGGCGTGCCGGACCCGTCGCTGGCCTACCTGGAGTGGTCGATCAACCCGCACGTCCGGGAATGCCCGGTCGGCTGCACCGACCACGACGACGCGGCGGCGCCGGAGTCCGCGGCCCGCGCGAACCCGGCGTTGGGCTACCGGCTGTCGCTGGAGCACACGGACCGCGAGAGGCTCAGCATGGGCCCGGACATCTTCGCCCGGGAGCGCCTGGGCGTGGGCGAGTACCCGTCCCAGGACGGCGACTCGTGGCAGGTCATCGGCCGCGATGCCTGGGACGCCCTGCTGGACAGCGAGAGCCAGCCGGCGGAGCCTCTGGCCTTCGCCATCGACGTCACCCCGGAACGCAGCCACGCGAGCATCTGCGTGGCTGGCCGGACAGGCGATGTGGTCCACGTCGAGGTCATCGACAACCGGCCCGGCACCGACTGGGTGGTGGAGCGGGCCAAGGCGCTCCAGGAGCGGTGGAAGCCGCGCTGCTGGGTGGTGGACCCGCGCGGCCCGGCCGGGTCGCTCATCGAGGAGCTGGAGGAGGCCCTGGGCGTCGAGGTGCTCAGGCCCAAGGGGCAGGACGTCGCGCAGGCGTGCGGCCGCTTCTACGACGCGGTCATCTCCCAGCGGATCGTGCACATCGGGCAGGCGCCGCTGGCGACCGCCCTCGCGGGGGCCAGGAAGCGCGACCTCGGCGACGCGTGGGCGTGGGCTCGCCGCGGGGTCGGCGTCGACATCAGCCCGCTGGTGGGCGTGACGTCGGCGATGTGGGGGCTGACCGCCGAGATCGACGAGAGCGAGGAGGTGGAGCCGTGGGTCGCATTCGACTGACCCGTGTTGCCCGGGCCCGTGCGGGCGTGCTCGCTGGCGGGGCGAGTGCTGCGACGGGCGCCGGCCTCGGCCTCGGCCTGGCGGTCGGCCTGGTGGTCGGCGGTGTGCTGCTGGCGGCCTACTGCCTACTGCTGATGGACGTGGGTCCGGCTGATGGGGGTGGCCCGTGACGAGCCTGTGGCAGGCCCGTAGGCGCCGTCCGGAAACGCGCGCGATCAGCACGATCGACGACTACGCGCTCGCGATTCAGGAGTCCCTGGGCTACGGCGGGCTCGCGGCGCTGGGCATCACGCAGACCCAGCCCGGCCAGGCCACCGAGAAGGCTCCCGGGGACCTTCCTGGGTACGCGCAGCTGTTCGCGACCAACCCGGTTATCTGGGCGTGCATGGTCGCCCGGCAGATGGTGTTCTCCGCGCCGCGGTTCATCTGGCAGCGCCTCAACGACGGCACCCCGAGTGCGATGTTCGGGAGCTCCGAGCTGCGGCTCCTGGAGGAGCCGTGGACCGGCGCGACGACGCAGGATCTGCTGTCCCGGGTGATCCAGGACGCCGACCTGGCGGGCAACTCCTACTGGACGCGGTTCGGGGATGAGCTGGTGCGGCTGCGGCCGGACTGCATGCAGATCGTGCTGGAGCCGCGCGAACACCGAGGCGGGAAGCTGGGCTGGCGCAAGCTCGGCTACCTGTACCAGGAGCCGGGCGAGGAGCCTGTGCCGCTGCTGACGGACGAGGTGACGCACTTCGCGCCGGTGCCGGACCCGCTCGCCACCTACCGCGGCATGTCGTGGCTGACGCCTGTGATCCGGGAGACGCAGAACGACGGGCTGATGGCCCGCCACAAGAAGGCATTCCTGGAGAACGCGGCCACCCCGAACATCGTGGTCCGCCTGGACCGCGAGGTCAGCCCCGAGGCGTTCGGCAAGTTCAAGGACAAGATGGAGGCCGGCCACCGCGGCGTCGACAACGCCTACAAGACGCTCTACCTGGGCGGCGGCGCCGACGTCACGGTCGTCGGCAAGGACTTCCAGCAGATGGACTTCGCGAAGGTCCAGGGCGCCGGGGAGACGCGGATCGCGGCCGCCGGTGGCGTGCCCCCGATCATCGTCGGCCTGTCCGAAGGGCTGCAGGCCGCGACGTACTCCAACTACGGGCAGGCCCGCCGGCGGTTCGCGGACGGGACCATCCACCCGCTGTGGCAGAACGCGGCTGGCTCCTTCGGCCGCCTGGTCCGCCCGCCCGGCGTCAACGCCTCAGGTGCCGTCAGGCTCTGGTACGACGCCCGCGACGTGCCGTTCCTGCGCGAGGACGCCCGGGACGCCGCCGAGATCCAGGGACTGCAGTCGCGGACGATCCGCACGCTGCTGGATGCCGGATACACGCCGGAGTCGGCGACGGCCGCCGTCCTGGCCTCTGACTGGTCCCTGCTGCAGCACACCGGCCTGTTCTCCGTCCAGCTCCAGAAGCCTGGCCAGGCCGGGCCCACCACGAGTCCCGCACCTACCGAGGAGGAGGGTTCCTGATGCCTGCTCTGACCGCCGTGGCGCGGGACCTGGAGAGGTCCGCGCCCTTCCGACTCGCCCGAGCCGAAGGCGCCGCCGAGGAGGGCGACGGCCGCACCCTGTCCGGGTACGCGGCTACCTTCGGCGATCCGACCGAGATCAACTCGTGGGAGGGCAACTTCTTCGAGACGATCCGCAAGGGCGCCTTCCGGAAGACGATCCGCGAGACCCAGCCGGTCATGCAGTTCGACCACGGTCGGCACCCGCTCATCGGCTCCATCCCGATCGGGGCGATCACGACCCTGCGGGAGGACGACCAGGGACTCTTCATCGAGGGCCGGATCAGCGACAACTGGCTGATGCAGCCGGTCCGCGACGCGATCGCCGAGGGCTCCGTGACCGGCATGTCGTTCCGGTTCGAAGTCGTCCGCGAGGAGTGGCGCGACGCCCAGGGCAAGCGCCTCAAGCCCGAAGAGGTGCCGGACCTGTTGTGGATGCCGGGTGACCGCGGGCCGCTGCAGCGGGAGCTCATCGAGGTCCGCATGCGCGAGCTCGGGCCTGTCGTCTTCCCCGCCTACGAGAGCACCTCCGTATCGGTGCGGGCCCGGGACGTCGCCGACGGCCTAGTCCATGACGAGGAGACCACGCACCGCCTGCGCGCCTCTCTCGCCCGCGACGCCGCACAGCTGGCGCCGCAAGTACCCGATGACCCCGCCCTGCTGCGTGAGGTCGCCACCGCGCTGCTGTACCAGCAGCCCACCCAGACTCGCGAGGCCGCGCCGCTCCAGCCGGAGCACCCGGACCCCGCCCGCTCCACCACCGGCGCGCCGGCCGACGACGGCCACCCGCCGACCCCCAGCACCACCGACGCGCCGCCCACCGACGGGCACCCGTCGCTCTCTTCCCGCACAGTCCGCATGCGCTCTCAGCTGGCCGAGATCGGCGAGCTGATGGACGGCGTACTGGCGTCCATCGACACGAAGGAGAACGGCTGATGCCCAAGCTTCAGCTCTCGCACCAGCAGTCGGTCATCCGCCTGCAGGACATCCGCGCCCAGCTCGAAGAGCTGGAGAAGCGGGACAACCTGACCGAGGAGGACGAGCGCACCTTCGACGAGCTCACCCGCGAGTTCGCCGAGGTCGACGACCACCGCCGCCAGCTGGAGCGCCGTTCCACGCTGGAGCGGGTCCGCGCGTCCACCCAGTCCGCCGACCGGGCTCCCGCCGCGACGCAGATCCGCACCGAGCGCGGCGTCGCCTACGGCTCCGACGGCTACGACGTCGACCCCATCCTGAACCCCGACTCGGTCGAGGACCGGCGCTTCCGCAACCCGTGGGACCTGTCCGAGATGCGGACCTTCGGCAAGTCGAAGGCCGAGCTGGGGCAGGAGCTGCGGGCCCGCGCCCTGTCCGCCATCGAGAAGATGTCGGCGGCGAACGACAAGGTCCGGTCGGCGGCCACGCACATCGTCGAGCGCTGGGACGACGGCGACTCCCGCATCTCCCGCCTGGTCCTCGCGGCGTCCTCCCCGGAGTACCTGCGCGCCTGGTCGAAGGTCGCGTCCGGCCGTGGCCACATGATCTCGGCCGAGGAGCAGCGCGCCCTGGAGCGGGCGATGTCCCTCACCGACACGGCGGGCGGCTACCTGGTCCCGTTCCAGCTCGACCCCACCGTGATCATCACGGCGAACGGGTCGAACAACCAGATCCGCCAGGCCGCGCGGACCGTCGTCGCCACCGGCGACTCGTGGAACGGCGTCTCGGCCGGCGCGGTCGCCTGGAGCTGGGACGCCGAGGCCACCGAGGTCTCCGACGACGCCCCGTCCTTCGGGCAGCCGACCATCCCCGTCTACAAGGCGGCCGGCTTCGTTCCCATCTCCATCGAGGCGATGGAGGACGAGGCCAACGTCACCCAGGAGGTGGCGCGACTCCTGGCGTTCGGCCGGGACGTCCTGGAGTCCTCGGCGTTCGTCAACGGCACCGGCGTGGGCCAGCCCACCGGCATCGTGACCGCGCTGGCCGGCACCGGCAGCGTCATCCCGCCGAAGACCGCCGAGACCTTCGCGGCCGCCGACGTCTACGCCCTCGACGGGGCGCTGCCCGCCCGCTACCGCGGCAACGCGTCGTGGCTGGCGAACCGGGCGATCTACAACTCGATCCGCCAGTTCGACAGCAGCGGCGGCGCGAACATGTGGGAGCGCATCGGCGCGGACGTTCCCCCGCAGCTCCTGGGCCGCCCGGCCCTGGAGTCCGAGGACATGGACGCTGCCTACAACCCGGCCGTCACCGAGGCGAACAACCTCATGGTCTACGGCGACTTCTCCAACTACGTCATCGCCGACCGGGTCGGCATGACGGTCGAGTTCATCCCGCACCTGGTGGGCGCCAACCGCCGGCCGACCGGCCAGCGCGGCTGGTACGCCTACTACCGGGTCGGCGCCGACAGCGTGAACGACGGCGCCTTCCGCATGCTCAACGTCGCCACCGCCACCTGATCCACGCCCCCGCACGCCAGCCCGGCCGGACCCTTCCGGCCGGGCTGGCTCGCTCTTGAGGAGGAGTAGCTCCATGACGGAGAAGAACGAGCCGAACGGCTCCAAGACCACCGACAGCGACACGGACCAGGTGGAGACGCGCGAGCTGGCCGTCGACGCCGACGAGCCGGGCATCGACCCGCGGCTGGACAACCGGACCGGCGACCAGCGGCCGAAGCTGGAGACGTTCCCGGCGAAGCCGCAGCAGGTCGACGGGCCGGAGCTCGGCGAGGAGAAGACCTTCGCGAGGCGCGCCCGCCGCTCCTCGGCCGGGAAGCGCAAGGGTGCCAAGTCGCCGGGCCCGCACGGCCTCGGTGACACCGCCGACAAGGTCTGAGGAGGAAGCCTGTGGCAATCAAGCGAGCCACCCAGCCCTTCACCGCCTACCTCGACGGGGTGCCGCGCGTCGTCCGCACCGGGGACCTGGTGCAGGACGACGACCCGGTCCTGAAGGGTCGAGAGCGACTGTTCGAGGACGTCGACGCGCACGTCGCGCAGCGGGCGCCCCGGACGGTGGAGCAGGCGACCGCAGACCCGGGAGAGCCGCGGTCTCTGACCTCGCCACGGCAGCCGGGACGGAAGGCCGCCCAGAGGAAGCCCCCGGCGGCGGGGTGACGGCATGGCACTGCTGACGCTGGACGACGCGAAGGCCCAGCTCAACATCACCGGCACCGGTGAGGACGAAGAGCTGCAGGCATACGTCGACGCGGTCGGCCCCGTGATCGAGCGGCTGATCGGCCCGTGGGAGCCCCGCCAGGTGTCCGAGGTCGTGGACGGCGGCCAGGCCCTCGCGCTGCGGGTGACACCGGTCATCTCGGTGACGTCGGTGGTGCCGTTCCCGGGGGGCCAAGCCGCCGATGTCGGCGGCCTGGCCCTCGACGAGCAGGCGGGGCTGGTGGTCCGCGCGGACGGTGGGCGGCTGCCCGGCCGGTGGCGGGTGACCTACACGGCCGGCCGCGCCGAGCCGGTACCGGCCACGGTCAACCTCGCGGCCCGGATCCTGGTCCAGCACCTGTGGCGCACCCAGCGCGCGGCCCGCGGGCCGGTGTTCGGGGGCGGTGACGACTACTCGGTGTCGGCGGCAGTGCCGGGCCTGGGTTACGCCGTACCGAACCGGGTGCTGGAACTCCTGGAGCAGTGGCGGCTCCCCCCGGCGGTGGCGTGATGCCCCTCGTAACCACAACGACTCGGGAGGTCCGTATGCCGCTCGTCGCCGAGGCCATCGACGCGCTGGTGGCGCTGGGCCAGGGGGACCCGGCGCTGGCTGACGTGCTGGTGCTGGACGGCCCGCTGGTATCGGACAGCAACGCCCGGGAGTTGCTGATCGTCGGCTACGACGGCGACCCCAACGGGGACTTCGAGGCGGCGTCGACGACCGGTGAGTTCGCGGACCTTGGCACGGGCCGCGAGGAGGTTTTCCAGGTCACGGTCGCGGCGCTGGTCTCGAACGGTGCCAGCGACGTCCGTGCGGCCCGGGTGCGGGCCTACGAGATCGGCGGGCGCGTCACCGCGTGGCTGCGGGCAGATCCCAGCATCGGCCTCGGCTTGGGCCGGGTGCTGACCGCCATCGAATCGACTCGGCTGCGGCAGGAACAGACCGTGCAGGGCGTGCAGGCAGTGCTGCTCATGTCGGTCGTCGGCCGCGGCATGACGTGAGAGGAGGCCGCCGGTGGCGGTCCGTATGAGGCATGAGGGCGTGGAGGGGGAGATCGAGGTCGCGGAGACCGCGGTCCGCACTCACGAGCGCTCGGGCTGGGTGGTCGTGGGTGACCGGCCGGCCGAGGACACGACGACTGAGATGACGACCGAGGTGGCCCCTCGGCGCAAGGCCCCGAGGGAGAACTGATATGGCGACTCCGCTGCAGGCGTCGGTGCGCTACTACCGGCGCGCGATCACCAAGGTGCTGTGGGTGCCGACGATCGCGAACAAGAACGCGCCCACCCGGGCCGAGCTGGACGCGGGCACCGAGCTGTCCGTCGAGGTCGGCGCGATGGCCGGGTGGCAGACCACCTCCGAGACTGTCCCGACGCCGGCGCTTGGCTCCCGCTTCACCCCGGTGGTGGGCGGCGCCATCACGGCCGCCGACTCCAGCCTGACGTTCTGGGCGTCGAAGGACGGCGACGACATCCGCCAGGTCCTGGTGCGCGAGGCCACCGGCTTCGTCGTCTGGATGGACGAGGGCGACGTCCCGGCCCAGACGATGGACGTCTTCCCCGTCACCGTCACCAGCCAGGCCAAGGTGCGTGAGCTGGACGCGGCGGCACAGATCATGATCCAGGTCGCCATCACGTCCGAGCCCGCGGAGAACGTGGTCATCCCGGCTGCGGCGACTCCCTGATGCCGGGCTCGGTGCAGATCCTGGGCACCGGCCAGCTGCTGGAGCTGCGGAACCGCCTGCGTCGTGCGGGTGGTCCGCGGCTCCGGCAGAACTTCACTCGCCGGGTCCGGCGCGCGGCCGAGCCGCTGCACCGCGACCTGCAGCAGGCGATCCGGTCCCAGCCGCTCGTCAGCGAGGGCCGCAAGGCGGGCAAGCGCGGCGGCCCGTCGCCGACCACCAGGCCGCTGCGAGCCGCCATCGCAGCGGGCATCCGGATCAGCGTCCGGCAGGGCTCCAGCCCCGGCGCCCGCGTCTGGGTGGACCGCAGCCGCCTTCCGGACGACATCCGCAACATGCCGTGGACCATCAACTCCGGCCGCGTCCGGCACCCCGTCTTCGGCAACAGGCGCAGGTGGGCGACCCAGTGGGCGCGGCCCGCCGGCTGGTGGGACAAGACCGTCCAGGCCGGCATGCCGCGCATGCAGGCAGAGGTACGGCGGATCGTCAACGACGTCCGCCGTGACATCGAGTAACTGAGCAGAGGGGGGACCCCATGATCGTTGGTTACCGTCACGACGACGGCACCGTGGAAGAGGTGTCCGCGGGCGATCTGTCCGCGCTGGAGGCGCAGGCCGTCGAGGAGGCGACCGGCTCCGCCTGGCAGGAGATCGAACAGAAGCTGCGGGAGAAGGACCCGACGGCGATGCGAGCGATCATCTGGGCCGGGCGGCGGCGCGAGGACCAGGCGCTGGACTTCGAGACGTTCGACCTGCCGCAGGCCGGCCGCCGTCTGCGGGTCGGCTTCGAGCGGTACGAAATCGACGAACTGCTGACCGCCACGTTGGAGAACAGCCTCGCCAAGAACGAGGACCAGAGCCTGGAGCTGGCGCAGCAGTACCTGCGCAACAGCGCCTACCACCGGGCCGACGTGGACGCCGCGCTCGAAGCGCTGGGAAAAGGCCACCTGGCGCGCCGGCCCCCGGAATCCGCCAGCTGATCCATGAGTGGGAGCCGCTGCTGATGCACTACCTGCACCTGCAGCCCTCCGAGATCGACCGCCTGTCGGTCGACCGCCTCCAGCGCCTGGTGGCGTGGGTCCAGCGACACGACCGCACTGCACGGGGAGGGTGACACCCGGTGGCAACCACGCTCGACTTCATCCTCCGGGGCCGGGACGAACTGTCCCGTGTCCTCAACTCGGCGGGCGACAACGCGGACCAGATGCGCGAGCGCCTGGTCCGCTACGCCGACCAGTCGACGCTGGCTCTGGCCAACATGTCGCGGGACGCACAGGGCAACCTGCGCGATCTGCAGGGCAACCTGGTGTCGACCGCGGACGCGGCGGCGCGTCTCGACGGCATCCTGCGGAGCAGCAGCACCGGATGGCAGATGGCCGGAGAGCGCGCCCGTATCTTCGGCAGCGAGCTGCGGTCGGGTCTGCTGCACCTGGTGCCCGCCGCGATCCCGCTGCTGGCCGGGCTCGGCGGGACCGCCGCGACCGTGGCCGCCCAGCTCGGCGGCATGGGTGCCGCGTCGGCGGCCTACGCGCTCGCGCTGGGCCCGCAGGTCGCCGCGATCGGCGAGGTGGCCGACGCCCAGCAGAAGTACAAGGAAGCGGTCAAGCTGTCGGGGGCCGCCTCTGCGGAGGCCATAAAGGCCCAGCAGACGTACCGCGCCCAGCTGGCGGCGCTGCCTCAGGCCACGCAGGAAGCCGCCGTTGCGGTCGGTCTGCTGAAGGACCGCTACCAGGAATGGTCCGACAGCCTGTCGGGCGACGTGATGGCCCCCTTCACCAAGGGTGTCGCCGTCGCCAACGCGATGCTGCCGACGACCACCGAACTGGTGCGCGGTGCCAGCTCGCAGTTCGACCGGCTGGTGACGCTCCTCGGCGGCGCCATCAGCACGCCCGGCTTCGACCGGGTGATGAAGCAGCTGACAGAGTTCTCCGAGCGGCAGCTGCGGGAAGCGGTCGACGGACTCACCGAGTTCCTCGCCAAGGCGGAAGCAGGGGAGCTCGACGATTCGGGCCTGACCCGGTGGATGGACCTGGCCCAGCAGGTCGGGCCCGAGGTGTGGGACACGCTGGGCAACATCGGCGAGGCCCTGCTGCACGTCGCCGAGGCTGGGGCCCAGGTCGGCGTCGGCGCCCTGGAAGTCGTCAACGTCCTCACCGACATCGTCAGCGCCGTCCCGCCGGAAGCCATCGGCACCTTCCTCCAGCTGGCCCTGGCCATCAAGGGTGTCCAGTTGGCGGCGGCCGGCGGAGCCGCCGCGCGTGCCGGTCTGGTGGCGCTCACCGGGCAGATCGTCGCGATGCGCACGGCGGCCGCAGGCACCCCCGGGGTGATGGCCGGCATCGGCACCGCGATCAGTGGCCTGTCTCGCACCGCGAAATTGGCGATGGCGGGCACCGGCATCGGTCTGCTGCTGATCGGTCTGGATGCCCTCAGCAGCTCCAGCGAGAACGCCGCCCCGGATGTCGACAAATTGCAGCAGTCTCTCGTCGAGCTGGGCCGTGGCGGCCGGGTCGCTGGCGAGGCGTCGAAGGCATGGGGCAAGGACCTCGACGGTCTCGCGCTCAGCTTTCAGCGGGTCATCGACCCGGAGGGCCTGGACCAGTTCCAGCAGTCCGTCGTCAGCTTCTTCGGCACGGACTCGACCCCGGTCAAGCAGTCGAAGGAAGACATCGAGGCGCTGGACCAGGCCCTCTCCGGTCTGGTGTCCAGCGGGAAGGGCGACCTGGCTGCGGCCAGCCTCGAGCGCATCACCGAGAGCCTGAAGGCTCAGGGTCTGGACAGCGACGCGGTCACCAAGCAGCTGGACGACTACCAGGCCGCGCTGGCCGGGCAGCGCATCGAGCAGGAGCTGGCGGCCGAGGCCATGGGCCTGTTCGGCGCGCAGGCGATGGAGGTGCAGCAGGAGCTCCGCGCGCAGCAGTCTGCGGCGGACGGTCTGCGGCAGTCCATCCAGGCGCTCAACGACGTGAACAGGCAAGCCCTCGAGGGACAGATCGGCTTCGAAGCTGCGATCGATGCAGCCACCGATGCCGCGGCGGAGCACGCGGGAGTTCTGGACTGGCGCAACGGCAAGCTGGTCACGGACACCGAGACCCAGAGGGCGGCGGCCACGGCCCTCTCCGACCTTGCCGCGAAGACGAACGAGGCGACGGTGGCGGCGGTCGCGTCCGGCGCGTCGTGGAACGAGGTGAACTCGACCTTCGAGCGTGGCCGTCAGCAGCTCGTCGCGAATGCCGTCCAGATGGGCCTCACCCGAGACGAGGCGCGCGCGCTGGCTGATCAGATCCTGAACATCCCCGACCGGACGACCCGTCTGGAGGGTGATGTATCCGATCTGGAGGCGAAGGTCGCCGAGGCGAAGCAGGACCTCAAGTCCGTTCCCCCGGAGAAGCGGTCTCAGGTCAAGGCGGACATCGCGCACCTGGAGTACATGCTCGACCGGGCCCGCCGGGACTTGGCCGCGCTCAAGGACCGCACGGTCATCGTGACCACGCACTACCGGATCACAGGCAACACGGCCCGCCGGGAGGGCGTCCCCGGGGCCCAGCTCGCCAACGCGTGGGGCGGCATCTGGGACTACTACGCCGATGGCGGGATCCGCGACCCCCGGGACATACCCAACGGCCACCAGGCGGAAATCGCGCCCGCCGGGTCGTACCGGGTGTGGGGGGAAGTCGAGACCGAGGGCGAGGGCTTCGTGCCTTTCAGGCGCAACGCGCGCCCCCGCTCGCGGGCGATCACCGAGGAGATCGTGCGTCGCCTTGGCGGCGACCCGAGCGGCATCGACTGGTTCGCCGACGGCGGGCTCAACTTCACGTACAGCAACACGGGCGACGACCTGAACAGGTACTCGCTGTCCGGGCTCGTCAACGCCAGCAACGACAAAAAGGGGAACTTCAGCCTCGCCATCTTCACGCGGAACCTGGCAGCGTCGAACAACGCGCTCTCCGCGTGGCGGTCGAACCTGTCGACCGTGGCACGCCGCGCCGGCCAGGACGTCGCGGACGCGCTCGCGGAGATGGGTGAGAAGGGTGTCTCGCTCACCAAGAAGATGGCCACCGGTTCCAACAAGTACATCGCCGACATGGCGAAGGAACTGCGGAACCTGGCCGCCGCCTCACGGGCCAGCTTGGGCGAGTACACGTCCCAGCTCAACGCGACCGTCAAGGACCAGAAGGCCTTTCAGCGGAACCTCGCACAACTCGCAGCCAGCGGGTACGGCGCCCTCGCCACGCAGTTGGCGGGCCAGGGTGGAGAGGACGCCGCGGCCCTCGCCGCAGCGGCGGTGAAGAGCAGCTCGGCGGCGAAGAAGGCCAACGACGCGGTCAAGTCCGGCAACACGCTGCTGTCCCAGGATCAGCTCCTGGCGGTCACCACCATGCTCGGTGTGATCTCTGGGAAGAAGGGCGCGACTCCGTCCGACGTGATCGCGGCCGGGGTGGACTGGGCGACGCTGGTCCGGATTGCTCCGCAGTACGCGAAGCAGATCAAGGCCATCCCCGGGTCCGCGGCGTTCGTGAAGGCGATGAACGAGCAGGGCGTCCGCATGGCACGCGGCGGCATCCTCACCGGGCCAACGCACGTCCTCGGCGGCGAGGCCGGCGTGCCCGAGTCGTGGATCCCGTGGACGCACACCGACCGCTCCTTCGCCCTGCTGCGGAAAACGGCGGCGGCTCTCGGGCACGCGGCCGTCCCCATCGGCCAGGCCGCAGCTGTCGCCAGCACCAGCCGGGCCGCTGAGGCTGCTTCGCCAGTGACCTACATAGTCCAGCCCCGCAAGTCCGTCATCGACGTGGCTGACCTGCGGCTGCTCCAGCGGCAGGAAGAGGCGCGGCAACGTGTAAGGAGGCCCAGGTAAATGCCCCTGATCACAAGCCCGGTCGTCTCTCCGGAGACCCCGACCCCCGAGGTGCCGCCGCCCGTACAGGTCCCGGAGATCGGCTACGCAGCCATCACCTACGTGGACCCAACCGGGCGGCGGTGGCCGATGACGGACATCAGCCGGGATGTCTTCGCCCTGGCCGATGGAGTGTCCGGGCTGGGGGCGACGCCCTACAAGCTGACGACGGACACCCAGCCCCGTGGCGGGTCCAGGATCCGGCACGTCCACGCCGAGTCGCGCGCCATCATCTGGCCCGTGTTGGTGAAGGGCTCCGATCACAGCGACTTCGTGGAGCGGTGGCGCGAGATGGGGCTGGCCTTTACCCGCACCCTGCGGGAAGGGCCCGGCCGGCTCGAGGTGGCCCGGCCGGACGGGTCGATGCGGTGGATCGACGTGGTCTACAGCGAGGGCTGGGAGGGCAGAGGGCAGGCCGCGACCGGCATCACCTGGGACTCAGCCGTGGTGACCCTGCTGTGTGAGGACCCGTACTGGATCGCTGCGGAAGCGCTGTCCGTGCACCGTGAGAGCGGCACCCCGGAGGACTACCAGGTGCCGTTCCCCACGGTGTCGTCCAGTCAGGTGCTGGGCGCGACGACCGTGACCAACCCGGGCGACATCCAGGTGTGGCCCACCTGGGTCGTCTCCGGGCCGGCCACGGCCATCACAATGACGCACGAGGCGACTGGGGAGTCCTTCACCCTCACCATGTCCGCAACCCCGCACGGCCCGCTTCTTGCCGGGCAGACCGTCACGGTCAGCACCGACCCGCCGGCCGTCACCTCGGGCACGGGAGAGAACCTCTTCGGCGGTCTGGATTGGCCCACGGCAGAGCTGTGGGGGCTGGCACCGGGGGACAACGCGGTGACGTTCCAGCTGGACGGCTCCGGCCCCGGCTCGGCGGTCGATCTCACCTACTACCCACGGTTCGAGACCGCATGAGCCTGCCTACGTTCCTCGTGACGGACCGCAACCTCCAGGCGCTTGGCGCACTGCACGGCTGGACCGAGACAGAGGTGACGCTGAACTTCAACGCGCCGGCGTCTGGCAGCCTCACAATCCCGGCACGGCCGGAGGTGATGGCGCTCCTCCAGCCCGGACACCGGGTGGTGATGATCCGCGACAAGCAGGTGTGGTCCGCCGGCCCGCTCGAGGTCCCCGTCGACTACGACTGGTCTGCGGACCAGAACCCGGGCGACGGCACCGTCACCGTGCACTGGAGCGACGACCTGGCGGTCGTCGCCGGGCGCATCACCTGGCCTGTTCCCGGCTCGGGGTGGACCTCCCAGCTCGGCTTCACCTGGCGGCAGATCAACGCCACGAACGCGGAGACCATCATCCGCACCCTCGTGAACGAGAATGCCGGGCCGGGAGCCCTCACCGTTCGGCGTGTGCCCGGCCTGGTCCTCGGATCCGTCGCCGGGGTCGGTACAAGCACCACGGTCCGTACCCGCTTCGAAGCACTGCTGGACGTCTGCCGCAACGTCGCAGCCGCAGGCGGAGGCCTCGGCTTCCGCACCCGCCAGGTGGGCGCGCAGATCCTCTTCGAGGTCTACCAGCCCGCCGACCTGACCGACACCGCCCGCTTCTCCAAAGGGCTGGGCAACCTGCGGTCACTGTCCCTCCAGACAGGAGCACCCCGGGCGACGCACGCCCTCGTCGCTGGGACGGAGACCGAGGGCTCCACCTCCCGGACCTTCGTGGAACGGGCCGACACCGCGGCGGCGGCCACCTGGTGGCGGGTGGAGCAGTACCTGGACGGCGGCGCCCCGAACAACCTGCAAGGCGAGTTGGCGGCAGCGGGAGACGCCGAGCTGGCGGAGACGGCTGAGCAGGTGGAGTTGTCGACCACCACCGTCGACACTCCCACGCTGCGCGCCGGCGTCGACTACGGCCTGGGCGACCGGGTCACTGTGGCTCTGCCTCACGGCATTGAGGTCGCGGACGTCGTCCGGGCCATTCACCTGACCGCGACCCCGGAGACGGGCGAGCTGGTCACTGCCGTTATCGGCGCCCAGGGCGCGACGAGCGACCCGCAGACCGTGCGCGTTCTGCGCGACCTGACCCGCCGCCTCGGGCGGCTCGAGACGAGGAGGTGAGTCGTGGCAGAGGCATCCTGGCCCAGCCCGGCCTACAACGACCGGTCGGTGACCGACGCCGAATACGAGGCACTGTCCGCCCGGTTCAGCGACGACGGGATCTACGGCAGCCCGTCGGACGCTGCGGTCGTCACCGCAGCGGCCGGCCTCAACGTCCAGATCGCGGCAGGCGCGCAGGCGTCGGTCCGCGGGCACTACTGGACCGCGGGCAGCACGCCGTTCACCCTGCCGGTCACCTCCAACAGCAGTGGCCAGACCCGCTACGACATGGTCGTCCTCCGCCTGGATCGGTCCACCTGGCAGGTGACTGCCGCAGTGCGGCAGGGGACGCCCGGGTCCTCCGCACCGGCGCTGGTCCGCGACACGGGCGGGACCGGGCTGTGGGAAGTACCTCTCGCCCAGGTGACCGTGCCGAACGGGGCGATCGCGGTAACCGTCCAGCGGCGGGAGATGTACGTCGGCGCCCGCATCCGACCCGCGACATCGTCCGCGCTGCCGCTCTTCCCGCATCGCGGCGAGCAGGCGTTCGAGACGGACACGGGCCGCCTGCGGATGTGGACGGGGAGCGCCTGGGCGACGGTGTGGGCGCCGACCCAGTCCGTCACCGTGGACGCGACCGTGTCCGGCTGGGCCACCAGCGTCTCGTCCATCCTGGACATCGCGACGGGCACAGCGCACCTTCGCCTCGGCACGTGGGAGCGGACCGGCGGCACCGTCTCGGGGGCCACCGATACGCGCCTGCCGGTCCTCATCCCGTCCCAGTACCGGGACCCGACGCGCAGCCAGTACGCGGTCGCCTACATCACCGGGGCAAAGGTCGGGCGACTCACCATCTACGCCGCCAACTCCGATCGCGCGGGCCAGGTCTGGCTGACACAGCACCCCGACATCAGCACGGACGACTTCGTACTGCCCGGCACGGGCATTTCATGGGCGGTGGTCTGACAGCATGCGGTACCTCTTCGGCGGCATCGCCGACTACGTGATAGCTCCCGGCGAGGCCAACGTGGCCACGCTGACCGCGGGCGTCACGGTGACGGCCTGGGATGCCGCAACCGGCGGCACCCAGCACACCGACCTCCTCGGCGCGGACGGCGTCAGCCCCATCCTCGGCGGCGCGCTCACCACCGACGACGACGGCGCGATCCCCGAGTTCTTCGGGCCGGACGGCGTGTCCAGCCTCTACCTCGACGCGAACGGCGGCAGCGGCCCGCGCCGCCGCACACTGACGACTGACCTCACCGGTGCCCTCAGCGATGCCTCCTCCGACGCGATCGCCAAGAGCACAGCGACCACCCGCGGCGACCTGCTGGTGGCTGACGCGTCCGCCTCGGTGGTCCGCCTCGGCGTGGGTGGCCTGGGTGAGACCCTCGTCGCCGACCCTGCCTCCGCAGCCGGCGTCCGCTGGGGCAGCTGGTGGCGGCGCCGGGACATGCCGGACCAGGCCCTCGCGGACAGCCTGTACTCCGGGGCCGCACCGACCATCACCACCACGCAGACGACCACACCCACGTCCGGGTACATCCGGTACTCCCCGGCTCCGATCGCGCTCACCGGCACCGACGTCCGCGGCCCGTACACCTGGGCCGGCGCGGGCAACTTCGCCGCTGGCACCGTCGCCCCGGACACCAACTACGTGCTGCCGCTGTCGAGGTATCCCAACACCTACGCCAGTGGGCAGAGCCACTGGTCCGTCGAGTTCGGGACCGATGCCCAGGTCATGCAGGTCCGTTTCAAGTACATCAGCACCGCCTCGATGTACCGGCTGTCCGTCGACGGCCGCAAGGTGACGGACCTGATGCAGAGCAGTGGCGGCACGACAGCCGGCTCCGGGCACATGCTGACCATCGACCTCGGTTCCGCGGCCCCGCGCCGCATCCGCCTGGACTTCACCACGATGCCGTTCGGTGGCGTGTACCTGCCGCCGAGTGCGTCAATGTGGCAGGTCATGCACCGCGGCGGACGGTTCATGGCCCTCTGCGACAGCATCGGCGACGGCAGCAACCAGAACACGGGAGCAGGCCAGGGCACGTGGGTGCACCGCACCGGGCGCCTCCTCGGCTCCACGGACGTGTGGGAGCAGGGCCGGGGCGGAACCGGCTACATCACCCCCGGGACCACCGCCACGTTCGGCACCCGCGCCCCGATCGACGTGATCCCGTGGGCACCCGACCGCCTGGTGATCTGGGGTGGATACAACGACAACAGCGGCTCCCAGTCGGCCATTGCCGCGGCGGCCACGGATCTGTACGCCGTGATCCGGGCTGGCCTGCCCAAGGCCCAGGTACTCGTGGCCGGGTGCTGGGCGCCAACTGGCAGCCCCGCCACTTCCATCATCAACACCGACGAGACGCTGAGGTCTGCGGCGGCCTCCGCCGGCTACCCTTTCGTCAGCCCGGTCACCGGCAACATCTACGACGCGACGGGCAACCTCGCCGCCGAGCAGGGGCCGTGGATCCGGGCCGGGCAGGTCGCCGCCTACATCGGCGCCGACGCCGTCCACCCCACCGACGCTGGCCACGTCTACCTGGCCCGCCGCATGGTCGCCGCCTACGCCGCCACCCTGCCCGCCTGACCACCGCCCGCTCCCCGCCCCCGCCGCGCCGGGGGCATCGTCATGTCTGGAGGCCGCATGGCCACACCCCTCTCTCCCGACGCCCTGGTGAGAGCTCTCCGCGCCGAGGGCGTGAAGGTCGTCGAGTACCCCGGCTGGCGCACCAACCGGCGCCCGGCCAGTACCGGCGCCTGGGGCCCAGTCAACGGTGTGATGATCCATCACACGGTGACCAGCGGCACCGACGCCTCCGTCCGCCTGTGCTTCGACGGCAGGTCGGACCTCCCGGGCCCGCTCTGTCACGGCGTCATCGCCAAGGACGGCACCGTGTACCTGGTCGGCAGCGGTCGCGCGAACCACGCCGGCCGCGGCGACGACGACGTGCTCGCCGCCGTGGTCCAGGAACGCGACCTGCCGCCGACGAACGAGAACAACACCGACGGCAACGCCCGCTTCTACGGCTTCGAGGCGGTCAACCTCGGCGACGGCAAGGACCCCTGGCCCGCCGTCCAGCTCGAGGCAATCGAGCGCGCCGCGGCCGCCCTGTGCCGGGCGCACGGCTGGAGCGCCCGCAGCGCGATCGGCCACAAGGAGTGGACCAACACCAAGATCGACCCGCGCGGCTTCGAGATGACGGCGATGCGGCAGCGCATCGCCGACCGCCTCAAGAGCCCCGCAGGCTCAGCCACCCCCTCCAAGGAGGACACCGACGTGCAGCTCACTGACAAGGTCAACCTGAACGACTGGGTCCCGAAGGCGTGGCCCAAGGACGAAGGGCTGCAGGACGGGAGCATCAGCGTGCAGACCGCCCTCGGCTCCGGCTATGCCTACGCCCGCCAGGCGAAGGAGGAAGTGCAGGCGCTGCGTGCCGAGGTCGCCGAACTGCGCCAGGCCCTCGCCCAGCAGGCCGCCAGCGGAGGACTCACCAACGACCAGGTGGCCGCGCTCGCCACGGCGCTGGCGCCCGCCATCGCCGACACCCTCTCGAAGCGACTGGAGAACTGACCCATGACCCTCTACGAATGGTTCGCCTCCCTGTGGCGCACTCTCGTGCCGTACCTCGTCGGGTTCGCCGGGGTGCAGCTGGCCCGTCTCGGTATCACGCTGGATGACGCCACCCTGACGGTCGCGCTCACCGGCGCGTTCGGCACCGTCTACTACGCTCTGTTCCGGCTCCTGGAGCAGAAGGCCGGCCGCGGCTGGGGCTGGTTCCTCGGTCTGGCCCGGCCGCCCCGTTACCCGGACAAGGACGGAGCGGTCGCCCTGACTGGCCGACCGACCACCGTCTGATGTGCCGGGCGGTCCGGCGGCTCGGCCGAGTGCTGGGCCGCCGCGGCGCACTCCTCAGCCTCAAGGGCGTCATCGCCACCCTCTACGGCGCATCGCTCCTCATCGGCCCGCCCGCGGACCGGCGGGGCGTCGACCTGCTCCTGCACCTGCTGCCCTTCACCGCCTGGGCGTGGGCGTGGATCGCTGCTGGGGCGTGCGCCCTGGTGTGTGCCTGGATCCCCGCCCGCCGGGACTCGCCGACCCGCCGGGACTGGCCTGGCTTCCTCGCGATCTGGGTCGTGACCATCCCCTGGGCGATGTCCTACCTCGTGGCGTGGTGGCCGCTCGCCGACCACCCACGCGGCTGGGCTATCGCCCTCATCTACGGCGCCTTCGGTGCCGTCTGCCTGGTCGCCATCGGCTGGGACGAGCCACCCGCACGACGTCCGGAGCCGCCTCGTGGGAACTGAGATGCTGACTGCCCTGTCCGCCCTGGCGGTCGCCCTCGTCACGGCCATCGGCGGCATCGCCACCGCCATGGTCGGCCGACGGCGCCCGCGGTCGGCCGAGCGGCGGGACGACTTCACCGTTGTGACCGAGCGCATGGACCGGGAGATAGCCCGGCAGACGACGCGCATCGACGAGCTGGAGGCGGACGCCGAGCGCGACCGCGAGCGGATCGCCGTCCAGGACCACACGATCCGGTATCTCGCGACCTGGGTTCGGTCCCTGGTCGCTCATGTCCGGCTCCTCGGCTCCGAACCGCCGTCCCCGCCGCAGCCCGTCCCGGAAGACGCGCAGCAGTACCTGCACGACGTGGGGCTGTGAGTCCCGGCCCGGCCCCGTGGTGGGAGGCCGGCCCGGGACGACTCACTCCCCGCCCGCATGCCCCCGCCCGCCCCCTTCATGGGGGCGGGCGGGGGCGCTTCGTCGTGTCTGGGGTCAGCCCCAGCCGGTGTCCTTCTGCACGGCCCCTCCCCTCACCGTTACTTCGGCTCCGGCAGCTCGGTCACGAAGGTCCCGATACCCGGGTGCACTTCGGCAAGGCCGGCCTTCCCCAGCTCGGTCAACACGCGACGGGCAGGTACCTCGCTGAATCCGAACTCGCGCACCAGCTGCTGGATGCTCGGCAGCTGTGAGCCAGGCGGGTACGTGCCGTCGAGGATCCGGCCCTCGATCACGTCGTAGACCTGCCGCCACCTGGGAATTCCGGCCTTCCACTTCATGCCGCGACGCTATGCGCGATCATCCCGGCTGGCGAGATATGCACGCCCATCCTGCATATCGGGGGTATCGGACCTATCAGGGTGTCGCTATGCTGCGGATCACACGTAAAACCCCCGCGCCGCTGTCACCCGGCCGGGGGTGCGGACGACTCCTGCCGAGAGGACCCGCCATGCGCCACTCTACGGGCCACCCTGCGCCCGCCACCATCCCTCATACAGCCGCCGAGTGGGATGCTATGAGCGCCCTGCACCAGCACGTCGGCAGCCAGGCGAGGCCGAACTGTAAGCCGTGCGTGGCCCGCATCGACGGCTGTGACACTGGCCGTGAACTGCGCCTCGCGGTCCGCGCCGCCACCCAGGACCGCCTCCCCCAGGAGGCACGGCTGTGAACCGCAGGCGCCAGCAGGCCGCGGCCCGCACCCGCCGCGACGAATACCTCCAGCACGTCTACCGGTGCCGCCGCGGCTGCAACCGCGCGGAGCGCCGCTACTGCCCGGGGGGCGCCCTCCTCCGCGGCCCCTACGAGCAGGCCATCGGGATCGGAGCCGCAGCGTGAAGGCCACGCACCCGACCGGCCGCCTGACCCTTGACGAGGCCCGCACCCGGGCCGCCCAGGCAGGACTTCGTCACGGCGGCTACTGCGCCATGCCGCATCCGACTGACCCGACCATGGCCTGCGACCGCCGCCCCTGGGAGCACGAGCGACCGGGCGAGGCCGACCAGCACATCGACGGCCGCAGGTACACGGTGCCGGGCGACGTGCTCTCCCCGCACCCCTCCTGGGATGAGAGCGAGTACGCCACATAGACCCCCGTCGGCGGTGTCGAGCAGCACCGCCGACGGATGGCGAGCAGGTCGCCAGGACGGCAAAGAACCACAAGCCCGGGGCCTGCCCGCCAGCGCCCCCCGACCGTCACGGGCGGGGGGCGTCGTGCTGCATCAGCTGGCCTATCGGGATGTCCAGCACGGCAGCGATGCGCAGCAGGGTCTCGACGCGCGGGTTCCCGCGCCCGGCCTCCACCTCCTGGAGCGTGCGCCGGTCGATACCGGCGGCCAGATAGACCTTCTCCTGGGTCAGGTTCTGGTGGAGGCGAGCGGCGCGGATCCGCTCGCCTATCACCTGCAGGTAGTCACGGATCCACGCCGTGTCGTCGGGCAGGGCGCGCATCCTGCCCACGGTTCGCTGATCTTGATGCTGTGTCAGCGGAATATAGACCGCATTTTTTGATCTTCACGAGCGCACGTCGGCCCGGCCCCGCGCAGTGCGGGGTAGGTGTCAGGGTCAGGGGAGTCCGCGCTCGGCCGACCCGCCCCACCACGCCATCAGGGCGAAGGTCGACGGCAGACTGAGCGCAGTCCGCAGCGCCTGGAGCTCCTTGTTCACTACTCGCGTAGACATGTGCAGGGCGGTGCCCACTGCCTCGACAAGGTCGCCGGCCTCCAGCTGGCGGAGGATCGCCCGCTGCCGGGCGGTGGTGACTGCGTCACGCACGGCTCGCTGGGCCCGTTCCCATGGCGTGCATGCCGACCAGGCCATCTCGTACACACTGACCGCCCACGCCACTGCCGCCTTGTCGACGACGTGCCAGCCACTGTTGGGTTCGCCCTCGAGGACATGGTTGTCGAGGAAGAGGTGCTGCCGGTCGACGATGACCATGCGAGGCGGGAGCGCGGACCCGACGCGGACCCTGCCGCCGTCCGCCAGCATGGCCTCGACGTACTCCGTCGTCTGCTGGTGGTGCAGAGTCACAGCGTTGTAGATGGTGCGAACACGGAGGCCACGCGCGAGGAAGGCCCGCGCCTTCTCGACCCCGGCCCGCTGCACCTCCGGGTCCCGCGTCCCCGGCTTCCCAGGCTGCAGGGTGAGCAGCTCGCTCGTGGCCGCCGCCATGATCTGCCCTATGCGGGAGTTCATCCCGTCCTTGGACGGCAGGTACTCGGACGGCACGTCGCCGTAGACGCGCTGGAGGTCGTAGCGCTCGGCCAGCCCTTCCATCTGTTCGATGCTGTTCATGCGGTCGAGGGACTGCTGAATCGCGGCGCGCTCCTGGGCCCGCAGCTGGCGGGCAGCAAGGCGCGGGTCGAGAGCTACCACCCGCTCAGGCCTTGAGGCGTCGACGAGCCCCAGCTGGGCCAGGCGCGCGACTGCTCCGTCATCCACCGCGGGGCGTCCTGCCACGATGGATTCATAGACGGATCGCTCTGCGTCCGTGAGCGAAGGGTCAAGCTGGTCGGCAGTGGTCATGGACCATGTCCCCCTTGCACGCCAAGTGCGCGATCCCGCACAGCACGTATACGCACGGCGTCGCATCTGGCTGTTGTCTAGGTGTACCTGACAGCCTACGTACAGCAGCCGTTCACATGGAACATGCTGGACGGCCGCCACAGGAAGCACACTGACCGCTCACTTTGGGGGGCTTCAATGAAGAGAGTTCTCGCCGCCGCTGCGGCAGCGCTGGCCCTCACCCTTGGCGGCGTCGGCGTCGCTCAGGCCGACGACGCCGGGACCACCACGCCCATCACCGACCCCACCGCCCCGGCCACGCCGGAGCCCACGCCGGACGAGCCGGCCGACGACCCGGGGTGGGGCAGGAGCGAACCGCCCACCTCGTTCATGGACCCCGGCTGGGGCTGATCCACGGCTGACCGCACCGGCTTGCTACCGCCACCCTCCGCAGGTCCGGTGCCGCCCTCGCTCACAGAGCGGGGGCGTTTGGTCGTCTTGGGAGGCAGAATGGGAGACGATCTCTCCCACTCCGCCGCATCACCGTGCATCACCATGCATCATAGACAGAGGGCACAACGCCCATCACCTGCACCGCAAGTCGCTGACCTGCCATTACATGGCATGGATAAGAGATCGACAAGATCTTCTGGGAGACCAAGAAGGCCTGACCTTCTCGCTCGCCCGGAAGGGGCCCGGCTCACCGCGAGCCGGGCCCCTTCCCTGCCAGATGCCCTCAGATGCCCTGCCAGGAGGGCTTGTGGGCCCAGGTGTGGCGGAAGTAGTCGGCGAGCCGCAGCCCCGAGGCCGCCGCCTCGTCGACGACCACCGTGGCGTGCGGGTGGAGCTGGAGCGCCGAGGCGGGGCAGACGGCCGCGACCGGGCCCTCCACGGCGGCGGCCACCGCCGCCGCCTTGCCCTCGCCGGTGGCCAGCAGCACCAGGTGGCGGGCGTCGAGGATGGTGCCGATGCCCTGGGTGATCACGTGCCGCGGCACCTGGTCCACGTCGCCGTCGAAGAAGCGGGCGTTGTCGGCCCGGGTCTGCTCGGTGAGCGTCTTGAGCCGTGTCCGGGAGGCCAGCGAGCTGCACGGTTCGTTGAACCCGATGTGCCCGTCCGTGCCGATGCCGAGGAGCTGGAGGTCCACGCCGCCCGCCGCGGCCAGGGCACGCTCGTAGGCGGCGCACGCGGCCACCGGGTCGGCCGCCGTGCCGTCCGGCCCGAGGAAGGCCTCCTCCTTGATGCCGAGCGGTTCCAGCACCTCGCGCCGCAGGACCGACCGGTAGGACTCGGGATGCCCGGCGGGGAGCCCCACGTACTCGTCGAGCTGCGCGATCCGCGCCCGCGAGACGTCCGCCTCCCCGGTACGCACCAGCTGGGCCAGCGCCTCGTACACCGGCAGCGGCGTCGAGCCGGTGGCGACGCCGAGGACCGCGTCCGGCCTGCCGCGGAGCAGCGACGCCATGGCGCCGGCGATCAGTTCGCCGCCCGCCCGGGCGTCGGGAACGATGACAACTTCCACGCTGGGGCCACCATCCTGGTATAGACCTATGGTTTAGACCAATCTACCAAGAAGGGCCGCCCCGCGGAACCGCCCGGAAGCGCCCGCCCCGCCCGCGCGTGGGAGCGCTCCCCCAATCACCGCGGACCGGTCCCGGAGGCGGCCCGGGCGGGCTAGGCTGCACGCAGCGAGACCCCCGCCCCTTTGCCCATGGACACGACCGAGCGGCCGGTCCACAATTGCGGGTGAGAGGCAGGGACGCACAGACGCCGCCTTCCCCGCACAGGAAGGCGGACCGAGGAACCGGGCCTCTCTGCCCTGACTGCGCCTGGCTCCTCACCGGTCGGTCCGGGCCGCACACCCGAGGCCGATTGCTGCTCCGGGCTGCGGTGCCGGGAGGGTTGAGGGTCCCTTCCTGCGCCGCGGCCCGTGGGTGCGGCGCCCGCGCACCGCCCGGGTACGCTCGCAGACGTGCCCTCCATGAACGAACTCGTACGCCAGCACACCGACCTCGGTGACACCGATCTCGAATGGCTCCACCTGCTGGTCTCCGAGTGGCAGCTGCTCTCCGACCTCTCGTTCGCCGACCTGGTCCTGTGGCTGCCGACCCGGGACGGCGCCAAGTACGTCTCGGTGGCGCAGATGCGCCCCAACACCGGCCCGACCTCGTACCAGAACGACATGGTCGGCCACCTCGTGCCCCGCGGCCGCCGCCCGCTGCTGGACGCGGCGCTGGACGAGGGCCGCATCGTGCGCGAGGGCGACCCGGAGTGGCGGGAGGAGGTCCCGGTCCGGGTGGAGTCCATCCCGGTGCGCCGCGAGGGGCGGGTGCTGGGCGTGATCGCCCGGAACACCAACCTGCTCAGCGTGCGCACCCCGAGCCGGCTGGAGCTGACCTACCTGCAGTCCGCCTCGGACCTGGCGCAGATGATCGCCGCCGGATCGTTCCCCTTCCCGGACCAGCAGGTCGACATGGACGCCGCGCCGCGGGTGGGCGACGGGCTGGTCCGGCTGGACGCCGACGGCGTCGTCACCTACGCCTCCCCCAACGCCCTCTCCGCGTACCACCGGATGGGTCTCGCCGCCGACCTGGTCGGCTGCCACCTGGGCCGCACCACGGCCGAACTCGCACCCTCCCGGGGCCCGGTGGACGAGGCGCTGGCCAAGGTGGCGAGCGGCTGGGCGCCGCGGGAGTTCGAGATCGAGGCCAGCGACGGCGTCATCCAGTTCCGCGCCATCCCGCTCAAACCCAAGGGCACCCGCATCGGTTCCCTGGTGCTGCTCCGTGACGTCACCGAACTGCGGCGGCGCGAGCGCGAGTTGATCACCAAGGACGCCACCATCCGGGAGATCCACCACCGGGTCAAGAACAACCTCCAGACGGTCGCCGCGCTGCTGCGGCTCCAGGCCCGGCGGATGGACTCCGACCGGGCCCGGGAGGCGCTCCAGGAGGCCGTGCGGCGGGTCGGCTCCATCGCCATCGTCCACGAGACGCTCTCCCAGACCCTCGACGAGCGCGTGGAGTTCGACGAGATCGCCGACCGGGTGCTCGCCATGGTCGCCGAGATCTCCCCCGGCACCGTCACCGGCCGGCGCAGCGGACGCTTCGGCATCCTGGACGCCGAGGTGGCCACCCCGCTGTCGATGGTCCTCACCGAGGTGCTGCAGAACGCCCTGGAGCACGGCTTCGGCCCCGGCGACACCGGCACCGTCGAGGTGTCCGCGGTGCGCGGCGGCACGCCCCGTGAGGAACGGCTGCTGGTGACCGTCCTCGACGACGGCGTGGGCCTGCCCGAGGGCTTCGACCCGCACAGCTCCGGCAACCTCGGACTGCAGATCGTCCGGACGCTGGTGGAGGGCGAACTCGGCGGCTCCTTCGACATGGTGCGGGTCACCCCCGAGGGCGGCACCCGGGTCCTGCTGGACATCCCGGTCAAGTCCCAGAAGTGACCCCGGCGACCCGTCGCGCAGACGCGACCGGTCACGGACATGCCGAGAGCCCCGGACCGCTCGGTCCGGGGCTCTCGATCAGAACCAGGTTACTGCGCGCTGCGGCTCGGGGGCGGGAGATGCGTACACGCTGTACGCGCCGCCAAGCTCAGGCTGTTCGCGGGGCGGGTTGTCAGGCGGAGGCCTGACGGGCCCGGTTGCGGGCGGCGCGGCGCTTCATGGCGCGACGCTCGTCCTCGCTGAGACCACCCCAGACGCCGGAGTCCTGGCCGGACTCGAGCGCCCACTGCAGACACTGCTCGATCACCGGGCAGCGGCGGCAAACGGCCTTGGCTTCCTCGATCTGCAGCAGCGCAGGACCGGTGTTGCCGATGGGGAAGAAGAGCTCGGGGTCTTCTTCGCGGCAAACGGCGTGGTGACGCCAGTCCATGGCTGCTACCTCTCCTGTGTATACGTGCAGGTGCTTGTGAATGTGAACGCTTTCACGAATCCCCCAACAAGTGAAGGCTGTGTTCCGGTTTCCCGGGGGTGGCCGTCCTTGGCTTGGAGGGGGTTCGGGGCTCTGGTGGGACGCCGTCTGGCGGCTTGTCCCGAGCGCCACGTAGAGACTCGCAAACCTCAGCGGCGGATACAACCCCTTCCGGAAACTTTTTTTTGATTCTTCGGTGTCTGCTAGGTCACAGCCGTACTTCCATGGGGTGGACCCTGCTCAATACGTTCGAGTGAAAGGTTTAAGGCGCGATCCACTCACACAATCACACGCAGTGCACGGCGTACGCCTGTGAACTTCACGCCCGTCCGCAGCCCCAGGTGGTCACCGTCCACCTGGAACGGCAAGGGGACCTTGGAAACCAAGGTGAACGCACTGAGATCGTGAAGCGACACCGCGTGCTTGCCGCGGGGCCCCCGCTCCGGCGTCGAGGCCACCAGCTGGCTGCCGTAGCGCATCGCCGAAACCGTGGACATGCTGCTCAGTCCCAGGACGTCCAGCCCCTTGTCGAACGACGCCCCGGGCGACGGGTACAGCGGCTTGTTGCCGAGGTACGTCCACGGGGACGTGTTCGAAATGAGGGACACCACCAGTCCGTCCACCGGCTCCTCGCCGTCCCGCCGGAGGGAGATCGTCCCTCTGGTGCGGTGCGGGTCTCCCAGGAACTGGCGGAGGACCTGGCGGACGTACAGGGGGTGCGTGGACCTCCTGCCGCGCTCCCTCTGCTGTTCCACCCGCCCGACGACCCCGGCGTCGAAGCCGAGGCCGGCGCAGAAGGTGAACCAGCGGAGCGGAGCGCCGTCGTCCCCGGTACCCGGGGCCGGCTCGGCCAAACCGAGTCCGACGGTGCGTTCCCGTCCCTGGCGCAGCGCGTCCAGCAGGGCGCCGGTGGCCTCCACCGCGTTGTTGGGGAGGCCGAGGGCGCGCGCGAAGACGTTGGTGGAGCCGCCCGGGACCACCGCGAGCCCCGGCAGGCGCTCCGGGTCGGGCCCGTCGTGCAGCAGTCCGTTGACGACCTCGTTGACGGTGCCGTCGCCGCCGAGGGCGACCACCAGGTCGACGTCCTTGCCCCGGGCGGCGGCCCGTGCGAGATCGTGCGCGTGACCCCGGCGTTCCGTGGTGACGGCCTCCAGGTCCACCTCGCTCGCCAGTGCGTGGATGAGGACGTCACGCGTCCGGGCGCTGGTGGTGGTTGCCGTCGGGTTGACCACGAGGAGTGCGCGCATGGTGTGCAGGTTACCTACTGATCGGTACCCGGCCCATACGAAGCCCTGCCCGTACGAGGGGGGTGCGCAGCGGGACGACTACCCTGGCCGTCGTGAGCCCTCAGCCGAAACCCGCCTCCGCCTCCCCCGCCGCCGGCCCGCAGGAGCCCCGGGGCCCGCGCCCCGGACGGCTGACCGCCGCCGCCGCG